>CAZLEC010000001.1:0-41925 GCA_964558245.1 uncultured Burkholderiales bacterium
CGACGGCACCCACTTCACGGCCGCGCCGAGGAACCCGCCCGATGCCAGCGGTCCCCACGCGCCGCCGAGGATCGCGAACAGCGACGTGGTGCCGCCCAGCGCGGGGCCCATGGAGTCGACTGTGAGCAGGTGGCCGAGCACGATGCCGATCACCGCGAACGGCGCGAGCCCGACCAGCACGTAGCCCGTGAGCTCCAGCCAGTGCACGGCGCTCAGGTGCACGCCCATCGAGATGCCCGCGGCGTAGAGCAACACGATCGACAGGGATGCGAGGGCGTAGCCGCTCAGGATCTTCGTCGCGAAGTAGGTGCGCACCGGCAGGGGAGTGATGCGCAGTTGGCGGTGCCAGCCGACCGATCGTTCCTGGGCGATGCGCGCGCCGCCGGCGATCACCGCTGCCATCGAACCCCAACTCAACATGCCCACCATGTAGTAGGTCGCGAAGTTGATGCCGCCGAGCTTCTGGTGGCGGTTCGGACCGGCGACGAGGAAGAACAACAGCAATGGGAACGCGAGCGAGAAGAGCATGAACCGCTTGTTGCGGAACGTCCGCAGCAGCTCGTAGCGCGTGTAGGTGAGGGGGCTCGGCTTCTTCGGCTTCACCGGCGCGGTCGCCACGGTGCTCAGGGTCGCGGTGACTGACGTCATTGCAGTGCCTCCTGCGTGATCAAGTTGTCGACGGGGTCGCCGGTGAGCGCGAGGAACGCGGCCTCGAGGTTCGCGCCCAGCACTTCGATGTCGTGTGCGTCGGGGTACGCGGCGAGCAGCCCGCGCAACGCGGTGTCGGAGTCGGTGCAGGTGAGGATCACGGCGTCGCCGTGCTGTTCGGCCGTCGCGACGCCGGCCAGCGCGCTGACCTTGTCCATCGGCGCGTTCGGGAGGGTCGCCCGGATCGACTTCATGCCCACGCGCGCTTTGATCTCGGTCGACGTACCGTCGGCCACGATCCGGCCCTGGGCCATGAGCACGATGCGGTCGGCGAACGCGTCGGCCTCTTCGAGGTAGTGCGTGGCGAAGATCACGGTCTTGCCGTCACGGGCGAAGTTGCGCATCGCCGACCAGAACGCGTGGCGGCCCTCCACGTCGAGCGCAACGGTCGGCTCGTCGAGCACGAGCAGTTCGGGATCGGCGACGATCGCGGTGGCGAACCGGACCCGTTGGGTCTGGCCCCCCGACAGCTTCTCCGTGCGCCGGTCGGCGATGTCGGCCAGGCCGGTGAGCGCGAGGGCTTCGTCGACGCCGAGCGGGTTCGGGTAGAGCGAAGCGGTCAGCCGTACCAGCTCCCGGATGGTGAGCTGGCCGATGAGCGAGCCGGTCTGGAGCATCCCTCCGATGGCGCCCGCGGCCACCGCGTCGGTCGGATTCATCCCGAACAGCGCCACCTCGCCCCGGTCGGGTCGCGACAGGCCGAGCACCATGTCGATGGTGGTCGACTTGCCGGCCCCGTTCGGGCCGAGGATGGCGACGGTCTCGCCCGGCGCGATGTCGAGGTCGATGCCGCGAACGGCGTGGACCGGTCCGAATGACTTCTCCAGGCCGGTGAGCGAGATCCCGGCCCGCGGGGGTGAATACGTCGGCTGCATGCCTCGATCGTGCGCCTCCCCGGCGCTTCCGACCAGTCGCGGGCGTGACGAGTCGGGCATGACGAATGTCATGTATGCAGCGCGGCCGGGCCGCGCGTGCGACTACGCGGTCTGTGCCACTCGGTTGGTCTCCAGTGCCGTACGCGACGAGCACGGGCTGCTCGGGTAGTGCGACGCGACCGTCACAACGTGCGTGTACGCCGCGGTGTGCATGCATTCGGAGCTTCCGTGAACCACTTCGATGTCACCGCGAACGTGTGCGGGTTCCAGGACCACGGTCAGCTTGTGCGGGCTCCCGACCGATCCGAACGCGCTCTGGGCCACTGCGCCCAGGCCCGCGGACGCCGCGACGATCGCGAGCGCTGCGCACAGCAGGCGGCGGGTACGTCGCGGTGCCCGGCCCGATCCGGCCCCGTCGTGGTGGTTGTGCGCGGCGGCGGTGGTCATCGTGATCCTCCGTGTCTCGGCGTCCGATCCGGTCGGATTCGCTGATCTCAGGATCCACCAAAGCCGGTGCGGCGTCCGTCGTCGACCCGACCGACGGTGTGTGTCGCCGCGCACACTCGAGCGCCCCGGCGACGCGACCGAGCCCGACACCCGTAGCGGATGTCGGGCCCTTCGGCGTCGGTGCTCAGTGGTGCCGATTCGATGTGATCGGGATGTGGAACGTCCGACCGGATCGGTCGCCGTCTGGGAGAGGTGCGGGGTTCACCGGCAGTACCCGAGGGCGGTGAGCGTGCCCGGGTCGGCGAAGTTCTCAGCGGTCACGGTCCAACGGTGAGTCGTTTCGGCGGTCCAACCGAACGGCTCGACACCGGGGTAGGTCCTGTTCGTGAGAGCTCTTGCGTGGAAGCTCGCGAGCAGGCCCCCGAACACCAATGAGGTCCCCTTCGGGCAAGCAGCCGTCGCGCGTCCACGGTGTCGGGGTCTCGGTCGTCGGCAGTACCGATGCAGTGTGCCGCCGCACACACTTCGGCCCCGTGCCCGGCCGTGCGTTCGCGGCGTCGTTCGCGGATCTTGTCGGCAGATCGGCGGTATTGCATGCGAGACTCCGACGCATGGCGACGCGGCTGCTCGACTCGCTGGCCGAAGACGACCGGCGAACCGTGCTGGCCGCCGCGCGGCGGCGACGTTTCACCCGCGGCGAGGTGGTGTTCCACGACGGCGACCCCGGCGACACGTTGCACCTGATCGTGAAAGGCCACTTCGCGATCCGGATCACCACTCCTTTGGGTGATGTCGCGACTGTGCGGGTGCTCGGCCCGGGTGAACATTTCGGTGAGCTCGCGGTGTTGGAGCCGGGCCCGCGGCGAGGGAGCGTGGTGTCGCTCGAAGCCGGCGAGACGATGAGCCTGCATCGCGACGACTTCGCCGGGCTGCGCGCAACCATGCCGGAGCTCGATCAGGTGCTGACCGCGGCGCTGGTGGTGGAGGTCCGCCGGCAGGCGTCGGCGTTGGTCGACGCGTTGTACGTTCCGGTCGAGCGGCGAGTGTGGCGACGGCTCGCCGACCTCGTCGAGCTGTACGGAGATGACTCTCCCGTTGTCATTCCGCTGACCCAGGACGACCTTGCGCAGTTGGCGGGCACGACTCGCCCGACAGCCAATCGCGTCCTGCGCACCGGTGAGGAACAGGGCGTCGTGGCACTGGCGCGGGGCCGGATCGAGGTGCTCGACCTCGCCGCGCTACAACGTCTCGCGCGCTAAACCCGCGACCCTGAACGCGCGTCACGCCCGACACGCACGGTGTGTCGGCCTCGGCACAGATCCGACACCGCGTTGATCGCACAGTGAGGGCTCGGCATGGCACGACTGCTGCGCAGCCGGGGAGGTGGGTATCGTGTCCGAGGCCCCGAAGAGAGCTCCTGGATCAGTCGCTCGGCGCCGCATCGAGGCGCCGGTGGGAACACCGCGAGGCTCGGGCCGGGCCGAGTGGGGGGAGACGCGAATGGGAACCGTCACGTTCCTGTTCCTCGACGAGCCCGGCGACGGCGACGCGAGCCCCTCGCGCCGCGGTGTGTTGGCCGGCGACGTGCTGGCCGCAGTTCGCGCGTGCATCACGGCCTGGGGAGGCCACGAGCTCGATCTCACCGTCGACGGTTTGGGCGTGGTGTTCCCGAGCGCGGCCGCCGGGGTTGCGAGCGCGCGGGCGATGCAGCGCGCGGTGCGGACGCTGAATGGTGGAGGGCCGGGCGCGTTACGCGTCGGCGTGCACACGGGTGAGCCGCTGGCGATCCCCGGGGGCCGCTATTTCGGGGCGGCGGTATGGCTCGCGGCGCGGCTCCACAAGCGCGCGGCGCCGGGCCAGATCCTGGTCTCCGACACCGTGTTCGAGTTGCTCGATGCGACCGGCCGGGCTCGGTGCACGCCGGTCGGGTCGCTCGACCTGAAGGGCCTGAGCGACCGCGTCGTCGCGTTCGACGCGTCCTGGTCCGATGCCGGTATGCCGGCCGATGTCGACGTGGCCGGGCTGCGGACGGTCACCCTGATGACGGTCGACCAGGTGGGCTCGACCGCGCAGATCGACACGCTCGGCGACGAGTCGGCGCGCGCGATCCACGCCGCGTTGCTCGACGTGTTGCGCGAAGCGATCGGCGACCACGGCGGTCGAGAGGTGGAGTACACGGGTGACGGTTTGACTGCGATGTTCGATGCCGCGCTCGACGCGACGGGCTGCGCGGTCGCGATGCAGCAGGCCGCGTACCGCCATCGTTTGCGGTATCCGTCGGAGCAGGGCCTCGCGTTGCGTGTCGGGATCCAGAGCGCGGAAGCGGTCGCCGAGAATCGCGATTCTTGGACGGGCACTGCCCAACAAGCCGGCGCACTGTGCAGCGCGGCCGGCAACGGCGAGATCGTGGTGTCGCGGTTGGTGCGCGCGATCGCGGCGCCGCGCCGCATACACGTGTTCGAGCCGTTCGCCGAGGCCGAAGCGCCGGCCCGTGACGACGGCGCGCGGTTCTTGTTGCGTTGGGAACCGGAGCTCTCCGAGTTCAGCCTGCCGGCCGATCTCGTGGCGAAGCTGGGTCAGTTCGGATTCGTCGGCCGGCACGACGAGCTCGAACGGCTGGTGCGATTGTGGGCCGACGCGCGAGCGGGCGAGCCGCGCGTCGCGCTCGTGTCGGGTGGCGCGGGAATCGGGAAGTCGTCGCTCGCGGCGCACTTTGCCGAGATTGCGTGTGAAGGCGCGTCTACGATCGTGCTGTACGGCGCGTGCCGGTTGGGCCCACGCGACGACTACGAGCCGTTCGCCGACGCGCTTGCGCAGTACGTCTCGGCGACGTCGCGCGCGGATCTCCGCCGCCAAGTCGGAGCCCACGCGCCCGTGCTTGCGAGCGTGATCCCCGGCCTCGCGGCGCGCCTTCCCGACGTGCCCGGCGAGGTCGCGACCGGTGACGCCGAGGTGGCAGCAGTTGGTCGGGCGATCGAGGCGTTCGTTGCTGCGATCGCGCAGACCGCGCCGGTCCTGCTCGTGATCGACGATCTCCAGAACGCTGCTGCCTCGACACTTCGCGTGCTCCGCCAGGTGGCCACCACCGGCGGGTCGGTCGCCCTGATGGTCGTCGGTCTGTTCCGTGATCCCGTCGCGGGGCGTTCGCCGGTGCTCGACGCGCTCGGCGTCGACCCCGCGCGTCGCGACCAGACCGAGCACCTGGTGATCGAAGGTTTGTCCGACGATGACGTCGCCGTGCTCGTCGAGGCCGTCACACACGTCGCGCCGAGCGCCCTGACGCGCGACGCGATCGCCGCGCAGTCGGACGGCGTCCCGTACGCGGTGGTCGAGTCGGCCCGCTCGCAGATGGAGCAAGGCGTCACCTCGGACCTTCGCCGCGCGATCGAGCAGGCCGACCACGCCCGGCTCGATCGCCGCGAGCTCCGTGAGGAGATCGCGCGCGGCGTCCTCGAGATCCAGCGGCTCCGCCAGCCGCTCGCCGCCCTGCCCGAGATCGCTGCCGGGAGCGTCGACCGCGACGGCACCCCACCCGCGCCCGGACCGTGTCCCTACCGCGGGCTGGAATCGTTCAAGGCCGGCGATGTGGAATGGTTCTTCGGGCGCGAGCAGCTCGTCGCCGAGCTCGTCGCGCATGTCGCGGGTTCGAAGCTCGTCGGCGTGATCGGCGCGTCGGGAAGTGGGAAGTCGTCGCTCGTGCGCGCCGGTCTGGTGCCCGCGCTCGACTCCGGCGCGCTGCCCGGCGCGGAGCAGTGGTTGAGCCTGGTCATGACGCCGACCGCGCGGCCGCGGCAATCGCTCGCACTCGCGTGCGCAGCATCCGGCCGGATCAGCGGCGAGGCGGCACGCGACTTGCTCGAAGGCAGCGAGCTCGCACCACTGGTCGAGCGGCTCGTCGGGAGTGCCGGCGAGCGGGTCGTGCTGGTCGTCGACCAATGCGAAGAGCTCTTCATCGCCGCGTCCGAAGAAGAACGCGAACGGTTCGTCGACATGATCGTCGGCGCCGCCGCCGATCCCGGCGTTCCGATCACGCTGATCCTGGTGTTGCGCGCCGACTTCTACGGTGCGTGTGCCCAATATCCCGGCCTCGCCGATCGTCTCGAAGACAGTCAGGTGCTCGTCGGCGCGATGAGCGCCGACGAGATCCGCCGCACCATCGAGCTGCCCGCGCGTCACGCCGGGCTCGTGCTCGAATCCGGGTTCGCCGACGCCGTCATCGCCGATGTGAGCGGCGAGCCCGGCGGACTGCCGCTGTTGTCGACCGCGCTGCTCGAAACGTGGGCACGGCGGCGCGGGCGCAGCCTCACCCTGGCCGCGTACGCGGAGACCGGCGGGGTGCGCAGCGCCGTCGCGCGGCTCGCCGACAGCGTGTACGACGGGTTGGATCCTGCCGATCGCGATATCGCCCGGCGCATGCTGTTGCGTCTCGCGCGGCCCGGGAGCGACGACACCGTCGGCGACGTGCGCCGGCGGGCCCCACTCGGTGAGCTCGTCGCCGACGATCCCGCGGCGCAGCGCGTGCTCGGCCGGCTCGTCGAGCGGCGACTCGTGACCACCGACGAGCACACCGCCGAAGTTGCACACGAAGCCGTGCTGCGCGAATGGCCCCAGCTCCGGGAATGGCTCGACGACGACCGCGAGGGCCGGCGCATTCACCACCAGCTCGCCGATGCGACCCACGAGTGGGAGAGCGCGGCACGCGATCCCGAGCACCTGTACCGAGGCGCGCGCCTGGCCGCCGCTGTCGACTACGCCACGATGCACGCGGCCGATCTGAACCCGCTGGAGCACGAGTTCCTCGCGGCCGGGCGGGCCCGAGCGACCGCCGAGCTTGACGCGTCGCAGCGCAGCGCCCGAAGGTTCCGCCGCCTCACGGCCGGTCTCGTGGTCATCCTCGTCGTCGCGCTGATCGCCGGCTCCTTCGCGCTCATCCAACGCGAAGACGCCCGCAGTCAACGCAACACCGCTCGCACTCAGCGCGACCGCGCGACGCAACAAGCCCGCCTGGCCAATGCGAGCCGGCTCGCGACCGTCGCCGTGAGCGGCGCGCCAGACGATCTCTCCCGTTCCGCGTTGCTCGCGATCGAGGCGAACCGGCTCGACGACAACGCCCAGACCCGAGGCGCGATCCTCAGCGTCGCCGAAGACGCGGCACCGGTGCGCGAGATCATTCACGGGTCGTGGGAAACAGCCGCGATGAGCGCGGACGGCCGAACGGTCGCGACGGTGGGTGCTCGGGGCATCTCGATCGTCGACTTGAAGACCCGGCGCAGCCGCTCCATCAGCCGGCGGAACTTCAGCGGCATCCGAAGCGTGAGTTTCTCGTCCGACGGCAAACTCCTCGCGCTCGGCGGCAACGACGTCGAGATCCTCGATGCGCACTCGGGCGCTCCCGCCCGCGCGCCGTTCCGCTTCACCGACCAGACCGGGCCGGGGCGCACCCTCGTCGTGCACGTTCGATTCAATCCCGACGGCTCGAGCATCGCGGCCATCGACAACAACGGCGGCGGATACTTGTGGTCCTTGGCGAACGGCGCGGAGCTGGCACATTTCGCCACCGGCAGCTACGGAAGCGGCTCCAGCAACGTCGTGTTCAGCCCCGACGGAAAGTGGCTCACGCTCACCGACAGTCATGCGGTCGTGTACAGCGCGCACTCGTTCCGGGCGGGCCAACTCGAGCCGCGATACCGCGCACAGCCGTACGTCGGCTTCAGTGAGTTCGACGTCGCGTTCTCTCCCGACGGCAACCGGTTCGCGGCCGCGACCGGCGGCGGCCAGATCCTCTTTCGGGATTCCGCGACAGGCGCGGAGGTCGGCCCGGCGATCTCGACCGGAACGGGAGTCGGGAGACTGGCGTTCAGTCCTGACGGCACCGCCATCGCGGGAACCCGCGCCGGCAGGATCTCGGTTTGGGACACTCGGGAGAGTGTGGGGGGCAGTCAGTCGGGCGAGCTCCTCGACGACACTCTGCTCGGCGGGACGCGCGCGACGGTGGCGTTGAGCTACGCGCCCGACGGCGCGTTGGTCGTGCTGACGACTGCCGAGATCGTGGTGCTCGATCCGCCGGCGCGACTCGGCACGTTCATTGCGCCGTCGAGCCCGATTCGGGGTTACGGCATCGAATCGCTGGCGGCCGCTCCCGACGGTCGCTCGATCGCGGCCGCCGACGGGCTCGGACGAGTACGGGTCTGGGACTTGGCCTCCGGCACGCTCGAACGAACGATCAACGCGACGACGCCGGCCGAGAGCGCGCAAGCCGTTGCGTACCAGCCCGGCACCGGGACGATCGTGGTCGGCTCGGGTGACGGAACCGTCACAGCGTGGGATCCGCGAACCGGTCGGCAGATCCACAGCCCACTTCGTTTGACACCTCCGAGCGTGCCCGTGAACGGCAACGTGTTCTCTCCCGGAGACGGTGTGTTCAGTGTTGCGTTCGACGCCGGCGGCCGTACCCTCGTTGCTGCGACCGGGGACGGCCGCGTCGTGGTCATCGACCCGCGTACCTGGAAAGTTCGCCGGACCATCCACCTCGTCAAGGACGTGATCGAGTCGACGAGCACGCTGGCGATAAGTCCCGACGGCAACACCGTCGCGCTGGGCGCGACCGGGGTCGTGGAAGTCTCCGATATCGACGGAACACACCGCCGACAGGTCAACGTCGGACCGTTCGCAATCGAGACGCTTGCCCTCGCACCCAACGGCTCGCTTCTCGCCGCCGGGCTCGAAGACGGTCGCGTCGTACTGGCAAACCTCGCGACCGCCCACGGAGCGGGAACCATCGTGTCGAACCACGGTGGTGCCATCGCGCTCGCGTTCGACGCCAAAGGCACGACGCTCGCCGTCGGCGGCGACGACGGCGACGTCACCCTCTGGAGCGTCGCCGACCGGCAAGCAGTCGGTCCGCCCCTCTCGTCTTCCCAATCGCTCGGCATCTCCGGGCTGGCCTTCTCGCCCGACGGCAACAGCCTGTTCGCGGCCGCGGGCGACCTCTCGGTCGTGCGCTACGACCTCCGACCAACCGAACAGATCGAACGACTCTGCGCCCTGATCGGCCGCAACCTCAGCCGCGCCGAACGCGAGACATATCTCGCAGATCCGACTTCGGGTAGCCAGACCTGCCCGCAATGGCCGGCCGGTACCTGAACCGGCGGCGACGATGGAGGCTATGCAACCTTGTTGTCGGCGTCGTTCGCGTTGCGTCACGGCAACGCGAAGAAGCCCGACACCCGGTAGCGGGTGTCGGGCCCCTTCGAAGGTCTGCGCTCAGTGGTGCCGATTCGGCGTGACCGTGATTTGCAACGTCCGACCGGGCGTCCAGCCGGCATTGACTCCCGTGTCGTACCGAGCGAACTCGGTGATCACGTGCTGACCGACGGGCAGTGGCGGCAACTCCACGAGGTACAAGTCACTCGCGGTGAGCGCGGGCCCGGCGGGCAGCCCGAGGATGTTGTCGGCGGGCAACTCGAGCGTCTGGATCGACGTCGTCCGGGTCCGGTCGAGGTGCCGCAACGGGTTGCCGTCGACCGTCACGTCGACCTCGCCGATGTCGTCGGTTGCGGCTTTCGCTTCGGCCCGAAGGACACTTGCGCTGTCCGTGGGATTGTCCTGGGTTTCGATGGTGCCCCCCGGGGTCAGCACGAGCCACTTGCCCTCGGGGATCGAGCACGTCGTCTGTTGATTGACGTCACTCGCGGCTGGCAGGAACCACACGGGTCCCTGTTCGTCGGGGGTGCAGATCGTCGGGTCGGCGAGTGGGTTGTCGGCAGTCGGGAGGTCGAACGACCACTGTGTCCACGCTGCGGCCTCGCTGTTCTGTGAGGAGTGCGAGAACGAATCCGACTGACCTCCCTGTGCACACGCGCCTGCGACCGACGCCGTAGCCAACGCAAGTGCGCACGCGCCGGCGAGCACCCCGGCGACTTTCGAGGAACGTCGATGACGCGCCACCCATCGTGTATGGCTCTTCTCCGTGATCATGCTGTTTCCTTCCATAGTCGGCTTCATGACTGTCGCTATCACTGTGCGGGAGTGGCCGCAATAAATCCGTGGTTTCGCGCACGCCCGCACCGTGTCCGCCGACACAGACCGGGCAACTCGTCCGCCTCGGGAGCGGAACGGTGCCTCCGGCGGTGTGTCCCGCTATTGGATTCGCGCAAGCTCCGCGAGGAGGTCGTCGTCGAGTGGCCTCGCCCTGAAACCGACGTCGAGGTCGACCTCGGCGGCGGACCGCGCGCCGACGAGCACGGTGGTGACCGCCGGGTGGCGCATCGCGAACTGCAGCGCGGCGGCTCCGAGCGGGATGCCGCGGGCGCGGCACGCGTCGCGGAGGCGTCGCGCGCGCTCGAGCACTGCGCCGGTGGCCGCGGCGTAGTCGTAGGTCGGGTGCGCGTCGGGATCGATGAGCACGCCGGTGTTGAACACGCCTCCGATGATCACCCCGACGCCCCGTGCCGCGCACCGCGTCAGGAGGTCGGCCCCACTGCGATCGAGGAGCGAGTAGCGGCCGGCGAGCAGCACGCAATCGAGGTCGACGCGCTCGACGAATCGCTCGAGCATCGCGGACTGGTTCATCCCGCACCCGACCGCGCCCACGACGCTTTCGTCGCGTAGCCGCAAGAGGGTCGGAAACGCGGTGCGGAGCGCGTCGGCTTCGTGGGCGTCGGGGTCGTGCACGAGCGCAACGTCGATGCGGTCGGTGCCGAGACGGGTCAGGCTCGCTTCGAACGATCGCATGATCCCGTCGTGCGAGAAGTCGAACTCGGGCTCGAGGTCGCCGACATCGGTGAAGATGGTCGCCGTTCGTGCGGGCCCGGCCGGTCGCAACACTCTCCCGACTTTGGTCGACAAGACGTATTCACCTCGCGGTCGGCCGCGCAACGCCCGTCCGACGCGGCGCTCGCTCACGCCGTGCCCGTCGAGTGGCGCGGTGTCGAAGTAGCGAACGCCCGCGTCCCAGGCCGCGTCGACGGTCGCGCGCGCGTCTTCGTCGGAGACTCCGGAGAACAGGTTGCCGATCGGCGCGCACCCGAGTCCGAGTGCCGTGACCGCGGGTCCGCGCCGGCCGAGCGGCCGCGGAGACGACCAGTCGTCGATCTTCGTCACCGCCGCCACACGGCGCCGTCGGGGAACGCGAGTGCCGCGTACGAGTCGGGGAGCAGATCCACCGAGTAGCCGGCCGCGGTGGGCAGCACGTAGCGGCCGTCGCGCGCGACTGCCGGGTGCACGAAGTGCTCGTGGAGATGGTCGGCGAACTCGGTCGTCCGGTCGTCGAGTGAACCGCTCACGCACACGTAGTCGATCGCGCAGAGATGCTGCACGTACTCGCACAGGCCGAGCCCGCCGGCGTGCGCGCACACGGGAACGCCGAACTTGGCGGCGAGCAGGAGCACGGCCAACACCTCGTTGACCCCGCCGAGCCGGCACGCGTCGATCTGGCAATAGTCGATGGCCTCGGCCTGCATCAGCTGCTTGAACACCACACGGTTCGCCGCGTGCTCTCCGGTGGCGACGCCGACGGGCGCGACCGCGCGGCGAATGGCCGCGTGCCCGAGGATGTCGTCGGGGCTCGTGGGCTCCTCGATCCACCGGAGGCCGAACGGCTCGAGGTGGCGCATGCGCTCGATCGCTTCGCCGACGTCCCACACCTGATTGGCGTCGGCCATGAGCGGGAGATCGCCGATCTCCTCGCGCATCACCTCGCAACGGCGAACGTCGCCGGCGAGGTCGAGGCCGACCTTGGTCTTGAAGCAGCGCCAGCCGTCGGCGAGCGCCCGGCGGCACAGGTCGCGCACGGTCGCTTCGTCGTAGCCGAGCCAACCGGCCGACGTGAGGTACGCGGGATACCCCGTGCGCTCCAGCTCGGCGACGCGTTCGGCGCGTGTCGGTGCGAGCGCACGCAGCATGTCGAGCGCTTCATCCGGGTCGAGCACGTCGGTGAGGTAGCGAAAGTCGACGCTCGCGACGAGCTGCTCGGGCGAGAGGTCGGACACGAGGCGCCAGAGCGGCTTGTGTTCGACGCGCGCCCACAGATCCCAGACCGCGTTCACGATCGCCGCCGTCGCGAGGTGGATGACGCCCTTTTCCGGTCCGAGCCAGCGGAGCTGCCCGTCGTTGGTGAGGCGCCGCCAGAACGCGGCCCCGTCGGCGACGAGCTCCTCGAGCTCGCGCCCGACGACCAGTGGCGCGAGCTGCTCGATCGCCGCGCAGCACAGGTCGTTGCCGCGACCCACGGTGAACGTCATGCCGACACCCTCGTGCGGGCCGTCGGTCGCGAGGAACACGTACGCGCCCGAGTAGTCGGGGTCTTGGTGCACCGCATCGGAGCCGGCGAGCGTGATCGACGTCGGGGCCCGGATGTCGAGCGTGCGGGCACCGGTGATGCGGGTCATCTCGGCAGCATGTTAGAAGGAGCATGTTGGCGGCAATGTGAGGGGAGCGGAGCGATGCCGGAACGGGTGGTAGTGGTCACGGGATCGGTCGGCGGGATCGGCTCGGCCATCGTCGACCACTTCACCGCGCGCGGCGACACAGTGGTCGGTCTCGACCTGCTCGACGGCGTCGACGTGTCGCGACCCGACGATTGCGCCGCCGCGGTCGCACGGATCTTCGCGGAACACGGCCGCATCGACGTGCTCTGCAACAACGCGGGCGTCGGAGCCACCGGCGACGTCGTGGCGTCTTCGCCCGAGGAGTGGCAACGCGTGTTCGGGGTCAACGTGTTCGGTGTCGCGAACATGTCGCGCGCGGTGCTGCCCACGATGCGCGCCGCCGGGCGGGGTGCGATCGTCAACACCTGTTCGGTGGTCGCTTCGGTCGGCTTGGTCGATCGTGCGGTGTACTCGGCGTCGAAAGGTGCGGTGCTCGCCTTGACCCGCGCCATGGCCGCCGACGAGATCGCCCACGGGATACGCGTCAACTGCGTGTCGCCGGGCACGGTCTCGAGCCCGTGGGTCGAACGCACCGTCGCCGCCCTCCCGGATCCCGAGGCCGGGTTCGAGGCGCTCCGCCGCCGGCAGCCGCTCGGGCGCATGGTCTCCTGCGCGGAGGTCGCCGCCGCGGTCGCGTATCTCGCCGACGACACGACCTTCACGACCGGCGCCGACTTCCTGCTCGACGGCGGGATCACCGGCGTGCGCATCGTCGAGTGATCGTCGAGGCGGAGTCGTGACGCTGCGCGTCGCTTTGGTCGGCGGTCCGATGTACGACCGGCTGTACGAGACGTTCGCACCGGGTGAGGTCGAGATCGTGGTTCACGCCGACCATCCGACCCTCAACCGGCGGGTGGCCGAGATGCTCGCGGCCGGTGAGCGCATCGACGTGCTCGCGACCCACTCGAAGTACGCGCCGTCGCAATCGCAATGGCTGCTCCCGCTCGACGACCTCGTCGACGACGCGGCCGTCGCGCCGTTGGCGCCGCGCGCGGTCGAGCTGTGTCGATTCGACGACGCGCAGCTCTGCTTACCCCGCCTGATCGACGTGCGGGTGCTGTGGGTTCGCTCCGATCGGGTCGACCCCGCGCCCGACACGTGGGACGCGCTCCTTGCCTCCGACACCGTGTTCGGCTTCCCGGGGCGGGAGTCCGGCTTGTTCGGCAGCTTCTTCGAGCTCGTGGTCGGTCTCGGAGGTGGGCTGTTCGACGCCGAGGTGCACCCGACGATGGCCACCCGCGAAGCCGAGCAGGCGATCGAGACGCTCTGCCGCCTCGCGGCGCGCGCTCCCGCCGACCTCGTCGACTGGCACTACGACGAGGTCGATGCCGCGTTGCTCGACGGACGCGTCGACGCGGCCGCCGCGTGGCCCGGCGGATGGGGTGCGATACGCACGTCGGCGCTCGCCGACCGGCTGGTGCCGCATCCCTATCCGGCCGGTCCGGCTCGGCGGGTCTCCTACGCCGGCTGCCACGCGTGGGCCGTCCCGAGAACCTGCGCAGACGTCGACGGCGCGCTCGCGCTGCTCCGGCGATTGCTGGACACCGAGCGGCAAGCGATCGACGCGGCCGGCGGGAGCATCTGCGCGCACCGCGGAGCACTCGCCGAGGTCGAGCCGCACGGCGAGATCGACCGCCGTCGTCTCGAGATCACGCGCCAGATGATCGACGACGCCATGATCACGTACCCGCCGCTCGTCCGGTTCCCCGAGATCGAAGACGCCGGATGGTCGGCGATCCGCGACGCGCTCCGCGGCCAGTGCTCCCCGGCCGCGGCCGCGCGTGCTATCCAGTCGGTGTCGGAGCAAATCCTTGCGTAACTGGGGCTGACGTGGGCATCTACCGGACGTTGCGATCGGTCGTTCGTTTCGATCGCATCGAGACCGATCCCGTGCAGCGTCGGCTCGCGCGCGCCGCGTCGGTCGCCGACCTCCGGCGCATCGCCAAGCGCCGGCTGCCGGGCGGCGTGTTCGACTACATCGACGGCGCCGCCGAAGACGAGCGCACGCTCGCCGCGAACGAGCGGGCCTTCGCCGACGTGACGTTCCGACCGCGCGTGCTCCGTGGCATCGCGAAGATCGACGCGACGTCGACGATCCTCGGCCGGCCGCTCGCGTACCCGTTGGTGCTCGCGCCCACCGGGTTCACGCGCATCGCCGATCCGCAGGGCGAGCTCGCCGTGGCGCGCGCCGCCGCGCGCGCCGGGCTGCCCTACACCCTGTCGACGCTGAGCACGCGCTCGATCGAGGAGGTACGCGGGGTCAGCGACGGGCGGCTCTGGTTCCAGGTGTACGCGTGGCGCGACCGCGGGCTGGTCAACGAGATGATCGACCGGGCCGCAACCGCACGCTTCGAGGCCCTCGTGCTGACCGTCGACACGGCGGTCTTCGGTCGCCGCGAGCGCGACGTGCGGCGCGGGTTCTCACTGCCGCCGGCCATCGGGCCGGGCACGATCGTCGACGGTGCGCTCCACCCGGGATGGACGTGGGCCTTCGTGCGCAGCGAGCCGATCCGGTTCGCCAACGTCGCCGGCCGCGACGTCGGCGACGGCGCGTCGCCCGTGAACCTGTCCGACTACATCAATACCCAGTTCGATCCGGCGCTCTCGTGGCACGACGTCGACTGGCTCCGGTCGGTGTGGAACGGTCCGATCGTGATCAAGGGCATCCAGACCGTCGACGATGCCGTCCTCGCAGCCGACGCTGGTGTCGACGCGATCGCGCTGTCGAACCACGGCGGGCGCCAGCTGGACGGCGCGCCCGCGTCGTTTTCGCTCGTCGCACCCGTCGCCGATGCGGTCGGCGGACGCGTCGAGATCATCTGCGACGGCGGGGTCCGCCGGGGGAGCGACATCGTGAAAGCCGTTGCGGCGGGGGCGAACGCGTGTATGGCCGGACGCGCGTATCTCTACGCCCTGGGCGCGGCCGGCGAGCGCGGCGTCGATCGCGTCCTGACCTGGTTCCGCGACGACGTCGAGCGCACGCTGAATCTGGTCGGCGCGCCCGACCTCGCGGCCCTCGACCGCACCTTCCTCGCCTGACTCGCCGAAGATCTCCGGTTGAAACGCTCAACCGGCCTCAGGTGTTCGTAAAGTCTTGATGCCGTCACCGTTCGGATGGACCGACGCGACATGCTGAGTGTCGCGGCGCCGGCAGTTGGAGCACCTATGAGTCCCCGATCACTCGCCGGTACGGCCGCACTTCTCGCGACGCTCGCGTTGACCGCGTGTGGTGCGCAATCGCAGTCGCAATCCACGGCGAGCTCGACGAGCGGTCCCGCGGCGTCGGTACCGGCCAACTCGCCTTCGACCACGGCGAACATCGTGGCCTCCGCGCCCACGGCGCCCGTGGTTCCCACCACCGTGCAGCCGCATGCGCACACCGGCGGCACCGTGGTGATTCCGTCCGGCGGATTCGGGCCGCCGGCGCAGGTGACGCTTCTGAGTTTCGTCGACCCGGCTTCGGGTGCCGACCAGTTCGCCGTCCCCGTGGCCGGTGACCGTTTCGTGGGCGTGCGGCTCCGTGTCACGTTCGGCGGCACCAGCCCGGTGCAGGAGAACCTTGCCGGCGACACCTCGATCCAGGACTCCCAAGGCTCCACCTACTCCTCCACCCAGGCGAATCTTCAGGGCTGTCCGGCGTTCACCACGGGCTTGACCCTTTCTCCGGGCAAGACGGCGACCGGCTGCGTGACGTTCGACGTCTCGGCGGCCACGACGATCACCGAAGTCATGTTCACGCCCGGCGGACAGTTGGGCAACGTGACGGCCGAGTGGGACATCCCGTAGCGGTCAACCGATCAGCGTCGTCTTCGGGTGTGCCGGCAGGAGGACGGGCGGTCGGGGTTGCTGGTCGAAGTCGAAGTCCTTGGTGAGGTCGCCGAGAATCGGCACGTCCTCTCGAACGGTCGGACGCGGGTCGGGTCGCCCATCGGTCTTCGGGTCGAGGCGGGCACCGCCGAGGAAGTCGTCTTCGATGAACTTGTCGTAGGCGTCGAAGCTCAGGATCTGGTGATCGACGTATCCCGACTTGGCGTACGGGCTGATCACGATTCCGGGGACCCGTAGGCCGTAACCGTTCGCGTCCACCCTGGGCGGTACGACGTTGTCGTAGAAGCCGCCCCAGTCGTCCCAAGCCAGGAAGATCGCGGTAGAGCTCCAGTCGGGACTCCGCATGATCGCGTTGACGACTCTCGTGACGTAGGCGACTCCGGCGCTGATCGGTGCCGGCGGGTGCTCGCTCTGCCGCTGCGACGGCACGATCCACATGACGTCGGGGAGGCGCCCGCTCTTGGCCGCCGCCATGAAGTCGTGCAACGGCTGAATGTCGCCGAGCTGGTGGTCGTTGCGGACGGTGTCGAAGTAGGGCAGGGGATTCCAGACGCCGGGCGTCTGCGCGTTCTGCGCTACCGGCGCGCACGTGACGCTTCCGGAGACGCAATCGGGCTGCTCGCCCGCCGTGACGTAGTAGCGCCACGACACGTTCGCGCGGTGAAGGAGATACGTCAGGTCGGTCCAGGCGTAGATCGGCCCGTTCTCCGACGGGACCAATGGATTGCCGGCGCGGGGCATGTTTCCCGGGCCGGTGCCGAGGAGATACTCGGCATTGCTGCACGACTTCGGATCGTTGTGCCGCGTGCACCGCGCGGACCATTCGGAGACCATGAACAAGTGCGCCGGGAGACTCCACGACGCGTTCGGCTCGAACATGTGATCTTGCAGCACGAAGTCGCGTGCGTAGGTCCAGTAGTTGGGCAGGTCGCTCTCGGTGTGATATCCCGCGACATCCGGTGGACCCGGATTCTTCGCGCTGACACACGTCGGATCCTGAGGGTCGACGCACTGGCGGCCCACGATGCGCGCGCGCTTGACGAAGCCGTCCATCCGGCCGCCGTCGATGTCGCGCGAGGCCTCGACGATCTGATGCGGACCGCCGTCGTTGCGGTTGAGGTGGTCGGGAAACAGCCGTACACACGGACGGCCGCGGGTGTCGGGCAGGCACACCGTCGGCGCGCCGTGCTTCATCGGGATGCCGTCGGCGCCCGGGAACGTCCCGAAGTAATTGTCGAACGAGCGGTTCTCCTGCATGATCACGACGATGTGCCGGATCTTGTGGATGCCGGTCAATGCCGCTGGTTTGTGGCCGGAGAACGCATAAGCGGTCGCGAGCACGCTCAAGCTCACCGCGATCGCGATCAGCCGGGCCACTCCGGCAACCCGTCGCCGTGTGCTCGGTACGGCAGACACCGCGCAAGCCTCCCCGCCTCGATTTGCCGATCACCCTGGCAGACGGCCCGGGCGGGGCAAGGAATCGCGGCAAAGTCTTGACGGGTGCGTTACGTCAGTTGAGACGCGGGCGCCGCGCGAGGCGCGTCGCGCCGGCCGCGGCGTCTTTGGCCGGTGCTCCAGCTTGTGCGGGCCGCGCCGGGCGTGATCCGTTGGGAGTCTCGTGGAACGCTCCCGACTTCGCACGCGCGGCACTCGGCCCCGGCCGGTGTCGGTCGCGCTCGCGCTGATCGTCGTCGTCGGCGCGGTGATCCGCTTCTGGCACCTCGGCTCGACCGCGCTGAACTTCGACGAGTCGTTCACCGCCATGACCGGCCGCCTGCCGCTCGGAAGCATCTTCGGGTTCCTCCGCAACAACGACTCCCATCCGCCGTTCGACTACCTGCTCCAACTCCCGCTCGCTCGGGCCGGTGTGAGCCCCTTCGTCTTCCGGTTGCCGTCCGTGCTCTGCTCGATTGCCGCGCTCGCGCTCTTCGCCTGGTGGATGCGCGATCGCGGACGCGTCGGCATCTACGCCACGGCCGCGATGGCGATCTGCGCGTTTCAGGTCGTGCACGGCCGCGAGGCGCGGATGTACGCCCCGTTGGAGCTCATCGGCGTGGCGTGCGCCGTGGTCGCGGACGCGTGGCTACACACGCCGCGGCGTAAATATGCCGTGCTGGTCGGCGCGCTGACGTTCGCGGGGCTGATGACGCATGTCTCGATGCTGCTCCTGGCGGTGGGCCTGCTCGCGCTGGCCGGCCGCCGGGTCGACGCCGCCGCCTGGCAGTGGCGCGGGGCCGTTCTTGGCGGCTTGGCCGCTTGGGCTCTGCTCTGGGGTGCGTCATTCCTCGTGCAGGCACGAGGCGGTCATTCGTCGTGGATACCGCACACCACGGCCGCCCGTTTCGTCGACACCATCAGCGCGCTCGTAACCACCCAAGCCGGTGTTGCCGACATCGTGGTGGTTGCCATCTGCGTGGGTGGGATCATCTGTTGGCGTCGCGACGCGACGTTGGCGCGGGTCCTGGCGTGTTGCTGTTTCGTGCCGGCGGGCTTGGCCGGACTCCTCGGATTGCGCTCGCCCGTGCTCCTCGATCGGACGCTCACCCTCGCGGCGTGGGGTCCGCTTCTCGCGTTGGCCGTGGCCGCCGATGCGCTCAGCCGTCGAGCCCGCGCGCTCGGCTTCCCGGCGGCGGCAATCACGGCCGTGGTGATGTTGGCGTCGACGGCGGGTGCGATCGCGGCGCCCGGCCCGACGGCCGCGCTCGACCAGCTCGACCGCGTGGCCCGTCCGGGAGACGTGATCGCGATCCAGCCGCTTCCCAAAGGTGTCGAGCTCGACTGGACGCTCGCGATCCGTGGCGACGACGGGCCGACGCGTTCGGTACAGCTCCCCGGAATCCGCGACGCCGCCGCGGTCGCGCTCACGGGCCGCCGGCCGACGGGCCGGGTGTGGCTGATGCAGATCACGAGCCGGAAGATCGCGCTGGCCGGGGACCACCTCTGCGCGCCGACCTGGCATCGCGGTCTCACTCGGATGTTCTGCATCCGGCGTGAGTTCGGGCGGCGGTTCCCATCCGGCTCAAAGCCGTCAATTGCGTCGATCTATGCGCGGTACGCGGCGATGAAATAGCGGAGATGGCGACTCTTTACGAAGCCGTGAGACCTGGTGACCTCGCGTTTCGGTGTGCTTGCGCGCGGTTGGGCATGCTCTTCGCGTGTACGAGCGGGTAACGCGGTCGCGGCCTCGATCAGTGGGCCCGCTGCGAGTTCCCGAGATCACCGCGTACTTCTGGATCGTGAAGGCGCTCTCGACCGCGATGGGCGAATCGACGTCGGACTATCTCGTGCACGCGATGCCGCCCGCGGTCGCGGTGTGCCTCGGGTTCGTCGGCTTCACCGCGGCCTTGGCGGTGCAGTTCTCGAAGCGGCGATACATCGCGTGGGCGTACTGGCTCGCGGTCGTCATGGTGGGTGTGTTCGGCACGATGGCGGCCGACGTGCTGCACGTCGGGCTCGGAGTTCCGTATTTCGCGTCGACCGCGCTGTACGCAGTCGTGCTCGTTGCGGTGTTCGCGACCTGGCAGCGGACCGAAGGGACCTTGTCGATGCACAGCATCGATACGCCGCGACGAGAATTGTTCTACTGGGCGGCGATCGTCACCACGTTTGCCCTCGGCACGGCTCTCGGTGACGTCACCGCGGTCTCGCTGAACCTCGGCTACGCGCTCTCGATGTTGGTATTCGCGTGCGTGATCGCGATACCCGCTCTCGGCTCTTGGAAGTTCAGGTGGAACCCGATTCTCTCGTTCTGGTTCGCGTACGTCGTGACCCGTCCGCTCGGTGCGTCCTTCGCCGACTGGGTCGGCAAGCCGTCGAGCGCGGGCGGCCTCGGGTTCGGCAGCGGTCGGGTCAGTGTGGCCTTGACGATCGTGATCGCGGCGCTGGTCGTGTACCTCGGCGTCACGCACGACGACGTGCAGGCCGACACTCCGTGAGCAGGAGCGCGTAGCGAGCCTCGAGAAGGGCGCCGGCCCCTTAGCATCGGGCTCGTGCCGGGTGCGGAGATTCTCGTGGTCGAGGACGACCAGCGGATCGGTAGCTCTCTCGCTCGCGCCCTCCAAGGGCAAGGCTACGCCGTCAAGTGGGCTCGCAACGGTGCCTCTGCCCTCGAGCTCCTCGATCCCACAACCGCGTTCGTGATCCTGGATCTCGGCCTCCCCGATGTCGACGGCGTCGACCTCTGCCGAACGCTGCGCGCGCAGAGTCCCGGCGTGCAAGTGCTCATCCTGACTGCACGCGGCGAGGAGGTCGATGTCGTCGTCGGCCTCGATGCGGGAGCCGACGACTACATCGTGAAGCCGTTCGGACTGGCGGAGCTGCTCGCCCGGATCCGGGTCTGCGAACGCCGGCGACCCGACACCGCGTACCTCACGATCGGCGACCTGGAGATCGACGTCGACGAACGGCGGGTCACCGTGCGCGGCGAGCCGGTGGAGCTCTCGGTCAAGGAGTACGAGCTGGTGTTGATGCTCGGTCGCAACGCGGGCGAGATCGTGCGGCGCTCTCACTTGATCGAGTCGATCTGGGACGAGCAATCGATCGGATCGACGAAGACCATCGATACGCACGTCTGGTCGCTTCGGCGCAAGCTCGACGCGGCCGACCGTCCGAGCCGGATCACCACAATCCGCGGCGTCGGATACCGGATGGAGCGCCAGTGAGACGGCGCATGCTGACCTCGATGGTCGGCATCGCAGCAGTTGCGATCGTGCTCTTCGCCTTGCCCCTCGGTATCGCGGTGCGCAGTCTCTACAAGAACCACGAGGTGATCAAGCTCGAGCGCGAAGCGACGCGCGCGGTCGTCGCGTTGCCCGCGAAGGGCCTCGACCGCAACCGCATCACGGTTCCGATCGCCTCGCGCGGCGTCACGCTCGGCTACTACGACGGGCACGGCCGTCTCATCGCGGGTTCAGGACCGCGCGACGGCGGTCCCGATGTCGCCGGCGCGCTCGCGGATCGCGTCACCGAGTCGGGCGGACGGACTCTGGTGATCGCCGTACCGATACCCGACGAGGCGAAGGTCGTCGGTGCGGCGCGCGCCGCCGAGTCCGCGAGTCGGGTCGACGATCGCACCTACACGACGTGGGCCGCGATGTTCGGGCTCGGCTGCCTCGCGCTGATCGTCGCGGCGCTGCTCGGGCGCCGTCAGGCTCGGCGCCTCGAAGTACCGATCAACGACATCGAGACAATTGCCGTGAGGCTCGGCGACGGCGACTTCACCGCGCGCGTCGATCCCGACCACGCGCCCGAGCTCGCGCGCGCGGCCAACGCGTTGAATCAAACCGCGATCCGGCTCGGCGACCTGATGGCGCGGGAACGCTCGTTCACCGCAGACGTCTCGCACCAGCTCGCAACCCCGCTCACGAGCCTGCGTCTCGGTCTGGAGAGCGCGTTGATGACCCCGGGCATCGACAAGCAGGGCGCCATCGAAGACGCAGTCGCGGAGGTCGAACGACTCCAGGGCACCGTCACGACCCTGCTCGCGCTGGCTCGGGATACGCCCACCGAGGAGCCCGACTGTGATGTCGAGCGTGTTTGCGTCGACGTCGCCGAGCGGCACCGAGTGTCGCTCGCGGGCGCGAGTCGCGCGCTCGTGCTCGACATCGACCCCGCGCTCCCGGCGGCCGGCTGCTCCGCCGACGCGCTGCGCGAGATCGTGGAGGTGCTCGTCGACAATGCCGAGCGCCATGGGAACGGCACGGTTCATCTGCGCGGGCGGCGCGCGGGCCGCGGCATCGTCGTGGAGATCGAGGACGAAGGAAGCGGCATCACCGGCGACACCGGGCGCATCTTCGAGCGGGAGTCGTCGCGAGCAAACGGGCGCGGCATCGGGCTCGGGCTCGCGCGTGCACTGGCCGACGCCCACGGCGCGCGCCTTCGGTTGACGAGGGCGGCGCCCCATCCCGTGTTCGCGATCGCGCTCGTCACGTCCAGATCCGACCACGCCGGTGAGCCGGACTGACGCATGCGCGCGCAAAGCTCACCAGTTCGTCGCCGCGGGCGGTCGATAATCGCCGGCGCGATCCTCGCGGCGCTGTTGTCGAGTCTCGCGGTAACGGTCGTGACCCAATTGTGGACGTTGCCGATGCACGTTCCCTTCCAGTACGCGCATTCACCCGGCGACGACGAGCAGGACGCCACGCTCGACTTGATGCTGATCAAGGACATCCACGAGACGGGCTGGTTCAACACGAACCCGGCGTTGAACGCGCCGTTCGAGCAGCACTGGGCCGAGTGGCCGATGGGCGGCGATCTTCTCGCGTACACGGTGAAGAAGGCGCTCGTCGACACCACCGGCGACGTGCCGCTCACGTTCAACCTGTTCTGGCTGCTGACGTTCCCGCTCACCGCGCTCGCCGCGTTCCCGGTGCTCCGCGCGCTGCGGTGTTCGTGGTCGTCGGCGATCGTGGGCGCCGCATTGTTCTCGTTGGCGCCGTATCACTTCCGCAACGGCGCGGCGCACGAGAACCTCGCGTTCTACGTGGGCGTTCCCGTCGTCGTGCTGCTCGCGATGAAGATGCTCGGCCCCGACTCCGGGCTCCCGTCGGTCGCGGAGCTCCGGCATCGCGCGTCGTGGTGGCGGATCCGGTGGTGGCTTCTCGGCGTCGTGCTGGTCGGCGTCACCGGGATCTACTACCTCGCATTTCTCCTCGCGCTCGTCGGCCTCTGCGCGTTGGTGAGTGCGCTCGCGCGCCGCCGCCCCGGCCGGCTGGTGATCGCGGGCGTGCTCGGCGCGGTCGGCCTCGCAACTTCGGCGGTCGCGAACCTACCCACGCTGCTCTACCGCTGGCAACACGCCACGAACCTGCTCGGAGTGCCCGATCGCGTGCGGGGCGAGTCGGAGTTCTACCCGCTCCGGATCGTCGAGATGCTCAGTCCGGTGACGGCGCACCGCTTCGGTCCGTTCGCCGCCCTTGCCGATCATCTCTACCAACCCGGGCAGGAGGGGCTCGCGACCGCGAACCTCGGGCTGCTCGCGTCGATCGGCTTCGTGTGCGCGGTGGTTGCCGTTCTCGTGCGCGGTGTTCGCGGTACGGATCGTCGGGGCTGGGCGTTCGAGGCGCGGCTCGGCGTCGTCATGATCGCGGCGTTGCTCATCGCGACGGAGGGCGGGTTGAGCCGGGTGCTCGAGCTCGTCGGCCTCCAGGGCGTGCGGGCCTGGAACCGGATCGCGATCGTTGTTGCGTTCGCGGGCATCGTCGTGCTCGCACGACTTCTCGATCGTGGACGCGTGCTGCTCCGCCGGCGGCGCGTTCCGGGCTTCCGTCTCGTGTGGGTGTTGCTGCTCGCGCTCGTTGTGGTTGTCGGGGTGCTCGATCAGGCGTCGCCCGCGTTCATGCCCGATCCCGCCGCTCGGGCGAGCCTGTGGCGTTCCGACGGCGCGTTCGTCACATCGATGCAACGCCAACTTCCGAAGCACGCGATGGTGTTCGAGCTGCCGGTCGTCGACTTCCCCGATCACAGCGCCGTCCAGCGCCTTTCGGCCTATGACCTGATCAAGGAGGGCTACCTGCACTCGTCGACGCTGCGGTGGAGTGCCGGCGGCGTTCGTGGGCGCGACGGCGAGTGGCAGTGGCCGGCTTCGAGGCTCCCGATGCGCGATCTCGTCCGAGGTGTCACTGCGATGGGCTTCTCGGCGTTGACGCTCGACCGCAATGGGTATCGCGACAACGGCGCCTCGGAGGTGAAGCAACTCGAGGCGTTGCTCGGCGAGCCGATCGCGACGAGTGCCGGCCGCCTGCTCGCGTGGGACCTACGGCCGGCCGAGGCGACCTTGCTGGCCGGCATGAGTACGCATGCGCGTCACGCGCTCGCGCAGCAGATGCTCGACGCGCCGCGTGTCTACCTCGCTTCCGACGTAGACCCGCTCACGAATCGGGGCGACCCCCTCGCCATTTGTGCTCGTGGTGTCGTGACGCTGGTGAACCCCGGGCGCGGGTCGGTGCGCGAGGAGCTCGAGCTGGCACTCCATCCGCGGCAGCTGCCGGCGCGCCTGGGCAAAGTGACGATCGACGGGACGGCGCTCGCGACCACGAACGGCCGGCACGGAACCGACGTGACGGTCGAGCTCCGGCCGGGTACGACCCGGGTGCAGATTGCCGTCGACATCGGCGCCGTGCGCTGCCAGTCGACGCCGACGAACGGCATGCCGTCAATCTCGGCGCGGTTCCGTTAGATCAGCGCGCGCGCACCGGAGGCGGCGTCGGGGCGGGGAATTCGAGCGGCCATCACCCACGGACCGCTGGTCGCGTGGTGCAGGTCCGCGCCCGGTTGGGCTCGGCGCCGGCTCGGCATCGGGATCGGCTCCGGACGCGCGAGCAGGGCCCCGCCGCGCGCGCCGTAGCAATTCGACACGTCGAAGCCGGCGGGATCGAGGTCGGCGGCGCCGCGAGTGATGAGCACAATATTTCCGAACACGTTGACGTTGGACACGACCTTCGGGAGGTGCGCGCACGCCATGACCAACTCGAACACGAACACGGTCAGCGGCGTCTCGTCGGTCGTGAGCCAGGGTCCGACGGTTGCCGTGTGCGCCCATGACCAATCTTCGATGACGTACGCGCCGCCGGCGCGCAGCCGCGGAAACAGGCAGTTGAACGTGGCGCGCGTCGGTTCGACGAGGTGCGACGCGTCGTCGACGACCAGGTCGATCGGCTCGCCGTCGAACTCGGCGTCGAGGATCTCCCGCAGCCGTCGTGCGTTTGCCTGATCGACACCGCAGTACGCGGAGACGGTCTTGCCCAAGCCTCGCGTTGCAATGAAGTGCGTCAGCGCTTCGCTCGGCGTCGATCGGCGGTCGATCGTGACGAGCTTCTCGGGCTGCGTGATCTCCGCGAAGAGCGCGGCGCTGGCGCCGTCGTACGTGCCGACCTCCACGATGCGTTTCGACTCGAGGTGATGCAGGAGCTGCTCGTACTGCTCGACTTCTCCGCGCGCCTTCAAGAGGCAGAAGTGTCCAGGCTCGGACCTGAATCGGCGGCCTGTGGGTCGGCAGGCGTACTCGATCGCGCCGATCTCGAACGACTCGTCATCCCGCCAGGCCAACACGACGGGCGATCGTACGACGGTTCGTCGGCGCGGTGACGGGATCCCGGCGAGCGCCGAAGAATTCACCTCTTGGACTCGCTGCGGCCCGCCCCCTGCCTTCGGCGCGGCGGCGAAATGTCACCGGCGATCGCACTAGCGTCGGAAGGCAAGCGTGATCGTTCGAGCCTTGGAGTCGAAGCCGTGACCGCCACGATGCAGCCGTCTCCACCCACTCACGCGGCGGTCGCGGCGCGTGCCGTCGACGCCTCGAAGCTGTACGGAGCAGGTGAGGCCGAGGTCCGCGCGCTCGATCGCATCTCGGTCGAGTTCGCGGCGGGCCAGTTCACCGCGATCATGGGCCCCTCGGGGTCGGGCAAGAGCACGCTGTTGCATTGCCTCGCCGGACTCGATCGCGTCACGTCGGGGCACGTGTACCTCGGCGATCTCGACATCACCACGATGCGCGAAAAGGCGTTGACCCGCGTTCGTCGCGATCGTCTCGGCTTCATCTTCCAAAGCTTCAACCTCATTCCGACGCTCACTGCCCTCGAGAACATCACGCTGCCGATGGTCGCCGCCGGCCAGCATCCCGATCAGCAGTGGCTCGACCACGTGATCGACATCGTCGGGCTGCGGCCGCGCCTCGCACACCGGCCTTCGGAGCTGTCGGGCGGCCAGCAACAGCGCGTGGCGGTCGCCCGGGCGCTGGCCGGGCGCCCGGAGATCGTCTTCGCCGACGAGCCCACCGGCAACGTCGACTCGAAGGCCGGCACGGAGATCCTGAACTTCATGCGGCAGGTGGTGAACGACCACGGCCAGACCATCGTGATGGTCACGCACGATCCCGCGGCGGCGAACTACGCCGACCGGGTCGTGTTCCTGGGCGACGGCGCGATCGTCGACGAGGTAGTGGCGCCGACCGCCGACAGCGTGCTCGCGCGCATGCGCAAGCTCGGCGGCTAGGCGCCATGTGGCGGATCTCGCTCAAAGCCATCGCCGCGCGCAAGGTCCGCCTGCTGCTCACTTCGGTCGCGATCGTGCTCGGTGTCGCTTTCATGGCGGGCACACTCGTGCTCTCCGACACGATCTCGCGCACGTTCAACAACCTCGTCTCGAACGTCAACGCGGGACTCTCCGTGCAGGTACGCGCCAAGGCCTCGTTCAAGGACGTCGAAGGCAACCAGCAGCGAAACCGGATTGACGCAAGTCTGCTCGGCACGATCCGGCGCGTGCCCGGCGTCAAGGACTCGGCCGTGAGCGTCAGCGGGTTCGGCATCATCGTCGACAAGGCGGGCAAGGGGCTCAATACCTCGGGCCAAGCGCCGCCACTCGCGTTCGCGTGGGCGACCAGCGCGACCCTGAATCCGATCCACCTCGTCGCCGGCCATGGTCCGACGGCCGACGACGAGATCGTCATCGACAAGCATTCCGCCGATCTGACCCACTACAAGATCGGCGATCTCGTGCGCGTCGTGACGGTGTCGGGCTCGGGTTCGAGCGCCCGCTACCGGCTCGCGGGCATCGGGAAGTTCGGTTCGGCCGACAGCCCCGCCGGCGCGTCGCTCGTCTTCTTCACGCCCGCAGTCGCCGAGCGCCTCCTCGCCAAGCCCGGAAAGGTCGACTCGATCCAGATTTCCGCCGAGCCCGGCGTCTCGCAGTCGACACTCGTACACCGGGTGAGCGACGCGCTCGGCCGGCCGCGCGGCATCGAGGTCGTCAGCGGTGCGTCGGTCGTGCAGGAGCAGCAGAAGACCTTCCAGGACAACTTCAAGTTCTTCTCGGTGTTCCTGCTCGTGTTCGCGATCGTCGCGCTCATCGTGGGCTCGTTCGTCATCTACAACACGTTCTCGATCACGGTGGCGCAGCGCCTGCGCGAGAGCGCGCTGCTCCGGGCGATCGGAGTCTCACGCCTCCAGGTGACGATGGGAGTGCTGCTCGAAGCGCTCGCGACTGCGGTGGTCGCGTCGGTTGTGGGGCTCGGGCTCGGCATCCTGATGGCAAGTGGCCTGAAGGCGCTGCTCGGCGTGTTGGGCATCGACATCCCGGCCGGCGGGACCGTCGTGAAGAGCGGGACGATCATCGTCTCGCTCGCGGTCGGGATCTTCGTGACGCTCGTCGCCGCGGTCATGCCCGCCTTGCGGGCGTCGAGGGTGCCGCCGATCGCGGCCATGCGCGAAGTCGCGCTCGAAGACCGGCGAGCGAGCCGCGGACGCATCGTTGGTGGCACCATCGTGACCGCGCTGGGCCTCGTGAACCTGCTCAGCGGCCTGTTCGGCGGCGGCGGCGGGAGCGCGGGGCTGAAGATCGCGGGCGGCGCGCTGATCATCTTCTTGGGTGTGGCGATTCTGGGGCCGCTGTTCGCGAAGCCCGCGGCGCGCTTCATCGGTGCGCCGCTGCCCGCGCTGCGCGGGATCACCGGCCGGCTCGCTCGCGAGAACGCGATGCGCAACCCGAAGCGCACGGCATCGACTGCCGCCGCGCTCATGGTCGGTGTCGGGTTGGTCGGCTTCGTCACGATCTTCGCCGCCTCGGCGAAGGCGTCGGTCAACCACGTGATCGACTCGGAGATGAAGGCCGACTACATCATCAACACGTCGGGCATCGGAAGCGCGCTGCCGCCGGTGATCGAATCCGAGATCAAGCGGGTTCCCGGTGTCGCGATCGCGTCGGGTCTGCGCATCGGCTCGATGAAGATCGGCGCTTCGGTCAAGCAGGTGGAGGCGGTCGATCCCGCGGTCGTCGATCAGCTGTTCGACATCGGTGTCACGAAGGGCAGCGTGGCGGATCTCGGCTCCGACGGGATCGCGGTCTACAAGAACAACGCGAAGTCGCACCATTGGGTCATCGGTTCGCGCGTGCCCGCGGAGTACGCCAAGACCGGACCCGCGACGTTGACGGTGCGGGCGATCTACAACGAGCAGGTGCTCGCCGGGCCCTACGTCATCTCGCTCGCGAACTACGAGCACAACTTCGCCGACCAGTCCGACATCATCGTCATGATCAAGACCGCTCCCAACGCGGGGGCATCGGTTCGCACCGGCATCGAGTCGATATTGAAGCGATACCCCAACGGCAAGCTGCAGAACCGCGCAGAATTCAAGGCCGCGCAGGCCAAGCAGATCAGTCAGCTGCTCAACTTGATCTACGCGCTGTTGATGATGGCGATCGTGATCGCGGTGTTCGGCATCGGGAACGCGCTGGCGCTGTCGATCTTCGAGCGGACGCGCGAGATCGGGCTGCTTCGCGCGGTCGGCCTGAGCCGCAAGCAGGTGCGATCGATCGTGCGCTGGGAGGCGGTGATCATCGCGCTGTTCGGCACGCTGCTCGGACTGCTCATCGGGGTGTTCTTCGGGTGGGTGCTCGTGCACGCCATCGCCGACCAAGGGATCAGCCGGCTGAGCTTGCCGGCATCGCAACTCGCCGTGTTGGTCGTGCTCGGCGCGTTCGTCGGTGTCCTCGCCGCCTGGTGGCCCGCGCGCCGGGCCGCCCGCCTCGACATCTTGAAGGCGATCACGACCGAGTGACCGCGGGATGGCGCTTGGGCTCGTTCAGGGAGCCGCGTGGAACACGTCGTGCGGCACGGTGACTCCGGTGTTCAGGGAGATGATGTCGGCGAGGGTGTGGCGGTAGTTCACGCCGTACGCGCTCATGATCTCCGGCAACGCCTTGTCGTTCAGGTAGAAGAACCGGTCGCCGTCGCGCAGCTTCTGGAACTGGTCCTTCCAGATCGCGAGTTGGAGCTCGCCGAACTCGGTTCCGGGAACGTGACGCTCGCTCACCATTCCGACGAACGCGTCGATCTTGTCGACACTGCCGTAGATGGCCCGCAATCGCGAGGCGAGGGTCGTGCGCCGCACCCCGGTGACGGCGTTCTCCTGGGCGCCGGGCCCGGTGGGGTCGATCAACTTCCCGTTTCGGTCGCGCAGCTGTACGAAGTCGAGGATGTGGGGATCGTTGATCGTGAGGCCGGCTCCGAGGGCGTCGGTCGACTCGCCGGTGATCGCCGTGAAGGAGGTCTTGGGTGGCAATCCGTACGCGCGGCGCATCGCGTTGTAGCTCGGCATGCCGTGGTCGCGGCCGCGCATGATGTCGTCGACGCCGAGATCCGACACGTCGGAGAAGCACTGCGGGTCGACGACGGGGGTCTGGCAGGCGGCCGGATCGGTCGTGCCGGGCTTCGGTATCTCGAAGAGCACGCTGCGCATCGTGTTGTCGATCTGCTCGTCGTTCTTGTACTCGTGCTCCTCGCCCAGCGCCGCGAGCATGGGGCCGAGCCCGATCTGCTGCAGCAGGGCGGGATTGCCGAACGCGACCGACAGCGGGATCGTGAGGGTGTGCTGGCTGATGTTGTCGGTGACGGCGATGCCGTCGGCCGTGAACGCCGCCAGCTGGGCGGGGGAGTACTCACCGTCGAAGAAGTCGACGTCGAACTCGCCGTGCACCATCGAATGCGCGCGGAAGCCCACCGTGGCGAACTCGTCGGTGATGCCCGGGTTCACGTTCTTGTTGTATCCCCGGTACGGCGAGAGCTTCACGCCCAGGGCCGGAAGGAACTGGGTGTACGTGATGTACTCGATTTCGGCCCCGACGACGCGCCGCGCGATCTGGAACTTCGTTTGCGGGGTCAGCGACTTCGGAAGCTCCGCGACGATGCGGTTGTGCTCGCGCGCAAACAGTGTCTGGATCGCGGTGAGCGCGAGGTTCTCGTTGGCCCGCACGTCGCCGGCGACCACCGTGTCGGTCGGGTTGCCCATCTCCTGGCCGAAGAGGTCCATCGCCGGTGCCTTCGCGGCGTTGCCCCGGGCGGTGACGGAGGGCAGGTAGCCATTGGGCAGGAGCAGGGTGGCGCTGTTGTCCGACGGGTTGCCGTCGAGGGAGCCGTTGCGCAACCAGTCGAGGCGGGCCGCGGACACGCCGTAGACGTTCGACCCGTCGATGAAGCTGCTGAGCGTGTTGACCTGCTGGCGCGTCGACGAAGTGCCGGTCCCCGGCGCGGCGGGTGTCCGGTTGAACGCGATGCTGCCCAGATCGTCGGTGAACGATTCGAGTGGATCGCTCGCGTTGAACGGAACCGGCACGCTCTCCGCCGGTGTTTCGTTGCGCAGACCCATGTCGTGGTCGAGGAACTGTCCCCACGCCCAACCCCATTGCGAGATGTTGTTCTCGGAAAAGAGGTTTTGGCCCACATCGTTGAAGATGCGATTGCTGACGTAACGGGCGTTCGGGCCGCCGACCATCTTGGCGATGCCGTCGGCATAGTTCGCGGATGCGACCCGTGTGTAGTTGGTGCCGGCCTCGCCCCATTTTGGGTGTGCGGCGTTGTTGGAGGCTCCGTTGAGCATGCGAGCCGTGAAGGCCGGCGCGGCGACGGCGGTGCGGGCGCGGCCGGCGGCGGATGCGCCCGACGCCGCGCCGTCGACGCCGAGCGCCGCCAGCGCGACCGCGATCGCGAGGATCACGGTGCGGGTCGCTGCCGTCGAGAACCCGCCCGCGCGGGAGCTTCCGCCTCGGTGCATCCGGCTCCCCCCGAAAGCTCCCAAACCGCCCGTATCTGCGTACACGATCCCACAGCGGGCGCCGTCCCGCCAGGGCGGGCGCCGGACGCCCGCCGGTAGGCGGTTTATGCGCCGGCCCATCGTGCCGGGCCGTGGTCGACGGATCCACTGCCGGTCGGGACCAAGGTCATCCGCTCGGCCCACGGGCGTGCGACCAACGGCCCTACTGGCGGGCCTCGCAGGTGTCGATCATGGAAGCCATGAACATCGTGTGCGAGAACTGTGGTGCGTCGGTCGTTGTACCCGACATCGACTCGCTGCGGCGGGTCGCACGGGAGGCCACCGCCAGCGAGCCGAAGTCGTTCCTCATCACGACCCGGAACGCGTACGGCTCTCGTTTGCTGCACCGCTGCGTCGTCGTCGACCGCACGCGCGCTTCGTAGTTTCTTCCTGAATTCAAGATAAATAGACCGGCTTTGGTCGCGGAATTGCAGCCAAAAGGCTGATATTCAACCCGGGCAGCTGCCGGATCGGTCTTTCGGTCTCAGGGTGCCGATCTCGGGGTCGATGAATGGGGTGTGAAGACTGTTGTTGGCGCGCGCACCGATCTGTTGGAGCTTCGCCGTCGCGTAACGGCGTCGTTCGGTCGGGCGCGCGCGGAATCGACCCAGGTGTGGTGGCAACTCGCCGGCGGCGTCGTGCTCGCGGCGTACGTGGTGTCGTTGTTCGCGGTCCGGCGACCAGCCGCGGTATACTCGTCATTTGGGGAGGGGTGGGTGGGCAACGTCGCAGCCGCGTTGCCGATCGTGCCCATCTGGCTACGTGTGCGGCGCTCGCCGAAGCTGCGGACGGCGTGGACGGCGATGCTGATCGGGGTCAGCCTCAACGTGATCGCCGATCTCGTGTTCCTCCTGCACGATCAGAATCTGCGGCCGATCCCGAATCCGGCACCGAGCGACTTGCCGTTCCTGTTGTCGATGCTGGCGTTCATCGTCGGGGTCGCGATCATGACGCAAACCGCGTTCGGTCACGGCCACGCCAGTGTGCGTCTCGATGGCGCGGTCGCCGGCTTCACCATCGGCGCAATCGCGGTCGTGTTGTGGTTCCGGCCGGTGCTCCAGGTGAGCGGCCGGCCGCTGCAGGTCGCAGTCGGCATGGCCTACCCGCTGTGCGATCTCGTATTGCTGGTGCTGCTGGTCGCCGGACTGGCACCGCAGCGATACCGTCCTTCGTGGTCGACCGGGCTGTTGATGTTCGGCATCGGGTGGTTCGTGTTCGGCGACACCGTCTATCTCAATCGGACCGCGGCGAACACGTACGTGCCGGGCACGCCCCTCGAGGCCACGTGGGCGATCGGGATCTTCCTCATCGGGATCGCGGCCTGGGCGCCGAGCGAACGAGGCTCCGAACTCTCGGGCGAGCGTCGAGCGCGGCCGCGCGCCGGCGTTGCGCCGAGCGGGATCGGGCTGATCCCGGTGGTGTTCGGGATCCTCGCGCTCGCCGTGATCCTGGTGTCGGTGTTCCGCCACACCTCGACCGTCGCGTCGACGCTGGCAGTGGGCGCGCTCGGCGTCGTCATCGTCCGGATGGCGCTGACCCTGCGAGAAGTGCGGCAGGCGTCGGAGAACTTCCGCGACGCTCGCACCGATGTGCTGACCGGCCTTCGCAACCGCCGCGCCTTCCTGGAACAGCTCGCGTCGCAACTCCTCACGATGGGGGACGGTCAGCACCTCGGCGTGATGTTGGTCGACCTCGACGGCTTCAAGGAAGTGAACGACTCGCTCGGACACCACAACGGTGACGAGTTGCTGCGCGTCGTCGGCCGGCGGTTCCAGCGTCGTCTCGGCGACCGGGGATCGATCGCTCGTCTCGGCGGCGACGAGTTCGCGAGTTCCTGCGTCGTCGCGTCAACCGAGACCTTGATCGCGATCGCGCACGAGCTTGCGGCAACCCTCGCGGAGCCGATCTCGCTCGAGGGTGTCACGGTTCGGGTGGGCGCAAGCATCGGCGTCTCCGTGTCCCCGGCCGACGGCGTCACCCATACCGACCTGCTCCGCACCGCCGACGTCGCCATGTACGAGGCCAAGCGCGCTCAGTCGAGCGTGTGCTCGTATCACGCCGAATATGACCTGAACAGCCGCGATCGGCTCACGTTGATCAACGACCTCCGCACCGCGATCGACGATCGAACGCTCACGCTGCACTACCAGCCGACGCTCGCGCTCCGGTCGGTGACCATCCACGGGGCCGAGGCGCTCGTCCGGTGGCATCACCCGACCCGGGGACTCCTTTTCCCCGATGACTTCGTCCCGCTCGCCGAGCGGGTCGGCCTGATCCCGCAGCTCACGCAGGCGGTGCTCGCACTCGCGGTGGCGGAGGCCGCTCGGCTGGAGGCGGCCGGCCATTCCCTGCAGATGAGCGTCAACATCTCGCGCTACGACCTGATCGACGAGCACCTCCCGAAGTTCATCGACGATCTCCTCTCGGAGCATGGCGTCGCGCACAACCGCCTGACCCTCGAGATCACCGAGTCGTGCCTGGGCGAGGAGCCCGAGCGGGTGACGCAACAGATCCACGAGCTGCGCGCCCGCGGGATCCGCATCTCCATCGACGACTTCGGCGTCGGCTATTCCTCGATGTCGCAGCTCCTCGAGCTGCCGATCGACGAGCTCAAGATCGACAAGTCCTTCGTGCTCGCGCTCGAGACCGACCACCGCGCCGAGGCGATCATCCGATCCACCATCGAGCTCGGACGCGCGCTCAACCTCAGCATCATCGCCGAGGGCACGGAGTGCGCCGACACCCTCAACCGGCTGCGGGTGCTCGGCACCGACATCGCGCAGGGGTACCACATCGCCCGGCCGCTCACGGTCGAGCAGCTCTACGAGTTCCTCGACCGCGGCCCACACCACTTCGGGCTGCTCCCCGAAGCGGTCGAGCGTCAGCCGTTGCCGTCGCCGTCGCCGATCCGCCGACCCGACACCAGATCGAGCGAGATCCCGACGTAGCGGTCGTGCTCGCTGCGCACCCAGCGCGTGAACGGGAGGAGCCGGAGCTCGGCGACCACTGCCGGGTCGGTGACCTCGGTGGCGATACCGGTGACGGCGACGCTCCAGCCTCCCGAACCCTGCGCGTCCACCCCGTCGATCTCGAACGCGACCACGGTGTTCGTGGTCGCTTCGGCGAGCCGGGTGTTTCGCTCGGTCTGGATCACGATCTCACCGTCGAAGAGCTGGAAGTTGACCGGGAGCACGACCGGAAGCGCGTCAACGGTCACGCCGATCCGTCCGAGGGTTTGCGTGTTCAGGAGGCGGAGGCACTCGTCGCGTTCGAGCACCTCGAGGCCGTTGCGGTCAAGTCTCACGAACGGTCAGTCTGCGGGTGCTCGGGGGCGACTCGGTAGGGCCGAAGGTCCCGAAAGTGATTCGTCATCGACCTGGCGCGAGGACCTTGGCCCCTGGCGTCGTGGGCCCCGATTGAGCGATGCTGCCCGCATGATCGACACGAGGACCCGAGTTTTGGCAGTAGGCCTCCTGGCGGCGGTTGCACTCGCGGGCTGCGGGAGCAGCTCGAAGCCCGCCAGCTCGAGCACCACGGTCGGGACGCCGACCACCACCCAACCCGCCACGACCCAACCCGCCACAACGGTGGTCACCCTGCCGGTCGAGACGATCGCCAGAGCGATCCTCCTGCCGGCGAAGGTCGCGCCGGTCAGCGACGAGTGCACGCTGGCGGTCACCAACCTCGAAGACGGCAACGTTTCTCCCTTGCTCTGCCCGGGCGGGGGAGTCAACCGGGTGGCCTGGGTGCACTACGCGCACGGCCACGTTCGCGACCTCCCCACGACTGCGTCGAAGACGATGCAACTCGGAATGGGTGCGAGCGCAACCGCGGTACTGGGTGCGATGTGCTCCGACTACGCCAGCGTCTACGGCACGAACCCGTTGACGATTTCGGCCGAGAAGCTCGCGGCCGCTTACTACGGCTGGACGGTCACCGACACGAAGGTCTCCCACTTCGACCACACGAGTTGTCCGGCGGTACCCGCTTCGTAGACTTCGCACGGCTCGATCGCACGAGCGACCGGACGGGGCACGTGTCGAAGTCAAGGCTGGTCTGGGTGTTGGTGTTGCTGGCTGTGGGCGCGGCGTGCTCGTCGCATGCGCAGTCGGCGCCACGGGCAAGCTCGTCGACAACGTCGACGTCGGGCCCGGCGGCAACGCCGACGACCACACGCCCGGCCACCGGCGCCGAGCTGGCAACCGATGCGTTCGTATGGGGATACCCGCTCGTCGTGACCGAGCGAACGTTGCAGTCGTTGGCGTTGCTCGCGCCCGAGAACCGGCTGACGTTTCAACCGGCGCGATCGGGGATCACCACTCGCACCATCGTGGCTCCCAACACCGACACGCTGTACGGCGTTGCGCCGCTCGATCTGCGGAGTGAGCCGTACGTGCTCACGCTGCCCGCGATACACGATCGCTACTACTCGTTCCAGTTCATCTCTGCCTACACCGACTCCTTTGCCTACATCGGAACGCGCGCCACGGGCGGTCGCGCCGGGCGCTGGATGATCACGCCGCCCGGCTGGCACGGTGCGGTGCCTCGCGGCGTCACGCAGGTTGCGTCGCCGACGCCCCAACTGCTCCTGCTGGGGCGATTCCTCGTGGCCGACGATGCCGACGTCGCCCGGGTGCACGCGTTGGCCGCCCGAATGAGTCTCGAGCCGCTCTCGACGGTCACCGGGGCGCCGGCACCACCGGCCCCGCCGGCGTTCGGCTCACCCGCCGGCACACCCCAGTCGGTCGGCGCGGCCGGAATTGGATTCTTCGACGAGCTCGGCAATGCGCTCGCCGTCGATCCGCCCGTCGACGCCCGTGCGCGCGCGACGTTGCAGAGCTTCGCGTCTCTCGGCATCGGTGCCGGACGCCATCCGAGCACTGAGGTGCACGACGCGAGCACGCGCGCCGCGCTTGCCGCCGGCGTTCGCGACGGCGAGCGGCTCATCGCAACCCAGCGGTCGGCAGGTGCGCGCACCGTCGACGGTTGGACCTTCAACCTGCACGTGGGCCGCTACGGCGACGATGGGCTCCTTCGGGCTGTGGTCGCCGCGACCGGTTGGGGTGCGAACGTGCCGGCGGAAGCCGTGTACGCCCACGCGTCGGTCGACGCGCAGGGCAACTCGCTCGACGGAGCCCGTCGTTACGTCGTCCACTTCCCGGCCGGGGGTCTGCCCCCGGTCAATGCGTTCTGGTCGGTGACGATGTACGGACCCGACCGGTTCTTCATCGCGAATCCGATCGACCGTTACGCGATCGGAGATCGCACGCCCGGTTTGCAGTACGGAGCCGATGGATCGCTCGACCTCTACATCCAGCACGATCCACCGGCCGGCCATGCGGCGAATTGGTTGCCGGCGCCGACCGGACCGTTCTTCCTCACGATGCGGCTGTACCTGCCGAAGCGCAGTGTCCTCGACGGTGAATACCGGTACCCGACCGTGGAATCCGAGGGCGCGTAGCCGAAATCCCGCGGGTACACCGGGCGTGCAACCTTTCGGGTGAGACTGTGGTCTGATCGTTCGGCCCGAGCGGCTCACCCGAACTCTCCGGGAGGTTCCCATGGCCGGCGCCGCCGACTCCGATTGCCCGGCCTGCGGAGCGCGAACCGATGACGATCCCTGGTGCGGTGTCTGCGGGCTCGATCTCCGCGGTGACGAAGCGGGTCTTCTGCGGCACCTCGCAGGTGTCCTGAGCGCGGCCGAGGTCGAGCTCGCCGGCGTGCGCGCGCGTCGCGATGCGATCGCGACCGAATTGGCCGAGCGGAAGTTGGCGGCCGGCCGGTTCTTCGAGCCGCCGCCGGCGGCCGAGCCGCTCCCCGTGTTCGCGCCGCGGCCGATGCCGCGAGCAACCCGCGCGGAGTGGGGGGTCGATCGGGTCCGGAACTTCTTGCTGTGGACCGGGGCGACGCTCTTGGTGCTCTCCGCGCTCGCTTTCACCGCGGTCGCGTGGACCCATCTCGGTCCGGTTGGGCGTGCGGTGCTGTTGGTCGCGTTCACCGGGGTCTCGGCCGGTCTGGCCTCGGGAACGCGGCACCGTCTTCCCGCGTCGTCGGGTGCGCTCACCGGTTTGACGATCGCGCTCGCGCTGGTCGACTGGCAGGTTGCCCGCCGCGCCGGCGGTTCGGGCTCCATGTCGGGCGCGGCATGGTGGGCGATCGGAACCGCTGTTGTCGGCGCGCTGTCGGCCGGGCTTGCGCGCATCGCCGCACCGGTGCCCGCGCGCCGCGCGATCGCGGGGCTCGGGCCGGCCGCCGCGGTGTTGACGGTGATCGCGGTTGGGAACGCGGCGTGGAGTTGGGCGCTCGGGTTCGCGCTCGTCGCGGGCGTGCTCGCGGCGGTCGACCGGTTCGTCGGTGCGCGGTTGACCGATCGAGTCGTGCGCACCGCGTTGCCGGCGGCCGCGGCCGCGGTCTGGGCCGTTGGTGCGGTCCTGGCGATCGCGGCCGCGTTCGGTCCGTCTACCGTCGTGCAGACCTTCACGCCGGCCGCCGTAATGCTTGCGCTGGCCGTCACGCCGGGCCTGGGGTCGTTCGGCCGGCGACCGATCACGACGATCACGCGCGTCAATGCCTTCCTCGTGATGGCGGCCGGGATCGGCGCGGCGCTGATCTTGGCGTCCAGTTCGGTCGGGCCGGTCGGGCTGGCGACCCTGGCCGTGGCCTTGGGAAGCGTGGTGATCGCGGTCGCGCCTTCGCTCGACGCGACGGGGCGCGCTGCGGCCTACGGCGCGGGCGCCGCGGCGGCGGCCGCGGGCTTCGTGCTCGCGTTCGTCGAGGCCGCGGTGTGCGAGCTCGGTCCGCTCGCCTGGTTCGGGCACGCGTGGCAGGGCACGACGCACGCCCGCGCACTGGCGGTTGTGGTGGGCCCGCACACGACCGGCGCCGACGCGATCGGATGGTGCGCCGTGGCGATCCTCGCGACGGCGGCCGCGGCGATCGCGATCGCGTCGGTTCCGCAGCGCGGCCAGCCGCTCGCGCGGAGCTGGCGCGCGGCGGCGGGCGGGCTCGCGCTCGCCGCGATCGTCGTCGGCCCGATCGCCGCGGGTGCCACCGTGCTCGTGGTTCTCGTGGTTGCCACCACCGCGCTCGTGCTGGCACTCGTGGGTTCGGGTCTCGCGAGCGGTCGGTACGCGCAGGCCGCGCTCGCGAGCGGCGTGCTCGCCGTGATTCCGGCGGCGCCCCTGGCGGGTTGGGCGTCCGTGACGCGGGGAACTTCCGTCTCGGTCCTCGCCACCGTCGTCGTCGGCGCGTTCGTCGCGGCGGCGGTCGGCCGGCAAATGTCGCTCCGCGCCGCGCACGCGGGTCTCGCCGCGCTCGCGACGATCGCACTGGCTCCCGTCGTGACGCTCGCGTCCGGAGGATCGCGTCCCGTCGCCGGCTTCGTCGGCGCGGTCGTCGCCGGGATGCTGCTCCTTGCCGGCACGTCCGTGCGTCACGACACGATCGACGGGCTCGTGGTGGAGTGCACCGGCGGCGCGGGGGTCATCTTCGGAGTGCTGCTCGCCGTGCCGTCGCTCCCGTGGATGGCGGCCGCGCTCACGACGATGGTGCCGCTGCTGCTGACCGCAAGTGCGCGTCGCAGCCGGAACCTCCTCTACGGCGGTGCGGCCGGTGCCGCCGCGCTCGGCGCCACGTGGATGTGGCTCGCGGCGGCCGGCATGACGCTGGTCGAGGCCTACACGCTGCCCGCGGCCGCGCTCGCGTTCGCGGCGGGCACGTTCGTGTCGGAGCGGGTGCGAGGGTGGTCGTGGCTGAGCCTCGGATCCGCGATCGTGCTCGTGCTCGCGCCGACCGTCGGTCTGGCGATCGTGCGGCACGACGACGGGCGGGCGATCGCATCTGGTGTCGCGGCGCTCGCGATCGCGTTCGTCGGGGCGCGGCGCCAGTTGCAGGCGCCGCTCGTGCTCGGCGTGATCGCGTTGCTGGCGCTCGGGGTCGACAAGATCGGCCCGCAGGCCGTGCGGCTGCCGCGCTGGGTGATGCTCGCGATCGCCGGCGCGCTGCTCTTGTGGGTGGGAACGACGTTCGAGCGCCGGCGCGACGAGATGTATCGCGCCGCCCGTCGCCTCGGCGGGTTGCGCTGACCGCTTAGAAGCGCATCTCCGTGTCGATCGAGATCGACTGCCCGCCGGGGTCGACGCCGACCCGGCACGGTGGGCAGGTCGTGGGCGTCGTGCCGTCCTTGAAGGTGCCGGCCTTGAAAGTGCGCTTGCACTCGTCGCACTCGACGTACGTTTCGCGCGGTCGTGAGGTCACGCGCTCATGGTACCGATCGCGAGCTGTTGGCGCGGCCACGGGCTTATCGTCGCGGTCGCCGGGCCGGTTGAAGTTCGTGTGGAGATGTCAAGAGGATCGTAAGAATCGCGCCGATCGACCCGCCGGCGCCGCAGAATGAGTGCGTGACGCAGGTGGTCGATTGAGCGCCGTATCGCCAGTAGGTCTCCGGCCCGCCGAGGAGTGGACGGGGTCGATCACCGCTGCGGCGGTCGCGGCGGGACTCGCGCTGGTTGCGATCGCGTCGGGCTGGCGGGGCGCCGACCTGCCGGCGCAGCTCTTCCACGTGGAGATGTTCCGTCAATACGGGTTCGTGCTGTGGAACAGCCAATGGTTCTCGGGTGTGCCCACGCTCGATTACAGCGTCCTCTCGCCGGTGCTCGGTGCGCTGACCGGACCGCTCGTCCTCGCGGCGGTGAGCGGCACTGCATCGGCATTTCTCTTCGACCGGCTCGTGCGGCACGAGTTCGGCGTCGCGGCCCGGGTCGGCTCACTCTGGTTCGCGCTCAGCATGGTCACCAACCTGGTCGTGGGACGGGTCACCTTCGCGCTGGGTGTGACCTTCGCGTTGGCCGCGTTGCTCGCGCTCCAACGCGACCGTACGAAGGTCGCGATCGTTTGCGCGTTGCTCTGCGGGCTGGCCTGTCCGGATGCCGGGTTGTTCCTCGCGATCGCGGGTGGTGCGGTCACGCTCGCTCGACCGCACGCACGTGCTGCGGCCGCGCTGACGTGCGCGATGGCAGTTGCGCCGGTGCTCGTGATCGCCGCGGTGTTCCCGAGCCCGGGCGCCGAGCCGTACGAGCTCTGGGCGGTCGGATGTGATCTGGCCGTGTGCGCGCTCGTGCTCGTCGTTGTGCCGCGCCGCATGCGGGTGATCCGGTGCGGCGCGGCCATCTATGCACTGGTGGTCGTCGCTACTCGGCTCATGTCGAGCCCGCTCGGCGGCATCGTGAGCCGCCTCGACCAGTACGCGGCCGGCCCGTTGCTCGCCTGCGTGCTCTGGGAGCGCCGCCGCGCGCTGGTGATCGTGCTGGCCGTGCCCTTGCTGTTCTGGCAGTGGTTCCCGACGGTCGACACCATTGCGTTTTCGCGCTCCGACCCTTCCACGCACCGCGCGTTCTACCAGCCGCTCCTGGCCTATTTCACCGAGCATCCGCCCGGGTTCGGCCGGGTAGAGATCCCCAGCACGTACCGCCACTGGGAGACGGCATTCGTCGCGCCGCGCCTTGCGCTCGCGCGGGGCTGGGAACGCGATCTCGACTACGCGTACGACGCCGAGTTCTACGACAACTCCCTGACCGCCGACAGCTACCGCACGTGGCTCGCCGACAACGCGGTGCGCTACGTCGCGCTCCCGAACGCGCGACTCGATTCGTCGTCGACGGTCGAGGCCGGTCTGCTCAACCGGGGCTTGTCATATCTCCAACCGGTGTGGCACGACGCACAATGGCGCGTGTGGCGCTTCACGGGATACCGAGGCCTCGTCGATGGTCCGGCCCATCTCGAGGCGTTGACCGCCGACAGCTTCGAGCTCGACGTCTCTCGAGCCGGGACGGTCACTGTGCACATCCACGACTCGCCGCACTGGGCGATCGACGGCGGCACCGCGTGTACGGTTGCCGCGCCCGGCGGATGGCTCGAGATCGAGCACGTCGTCCCGGGTGAGCTTCGCGTCACGCAAGCACTGCGCGGAACGCGCTGCGACGTGGACACGTGAGAGAGGTAACGCCTCAGCGCGAATCGGGATCCGGGCGCGCCTGCCCGGCGAGCGTTCGGGACACGAGTTGCCGGGAGAATCCCCACGCGCGGGCGATGTCGGCGATGGTCGACCCTTCCGAGAGCTGCAGGCGCCACATGGAGAAGCGTGACGCGGCGCGTGCGCGTTCGATCTCCTCGAGCCGATGCGAGAACGATGCGCGAACGGCGCCGGCTCGGGTCCGCGCCACCATGTCCGACGCCCGCACCCCCGACTGGAGGTCGCGCCGAGCCCGCTTGAGCACGGTTTCGTAGGCCCGCAGGTCGTCTCGGACTTCGGCGACGACTTTCATGAGCGCGTCGATCTCGCGCACGGCGAGGTCGCGAAGATACTCCGACGAGGCTCCGGTCGGAACCGATTTACCCGACATCAGGGCTCCATTCTACGGTCGGAACGGCGACGTCAGGATGCAGCACCTCAGCCCGAACAGGGAGCGCGCCCACGGGTCGATGTACACGGAGTGCTTCGGGCGGACCGGCCGGGCCGCAGTCTTTTTTGCGACCGCGGTGATCAGCGCGGCGAGCGGGTTGACGAGACCGTGGCCGAAGATCGCATTCGGTCCGAGGTAACTCGCCGTGGTCTCGATGAGATTCGTGATCCGCGCCGCGGTTGCGGTCGGATCGACGGCGACGATCAGGGCGGCTTCCGCGGAGGCGTAGGGAGTCGCCATCGAGGTGCCGGACGCGTCGGCGTATGCGTCCGGACTGGAGCCCCACAGCGACACCACTCCGACACCGGGAGCGGCGACGTCGAGATAGGCGCCGGTGTTGCCGAACGCGGCGTGCGCGAGATTGCTGTCGACGGCGGCCACCGCGATGGCTTCGGGATAGGCCGCCGGATACATCGGTGCGTTGCCGGCCTGCCCGTTGTTGCCCCCGGCCGCGACCACGACGTCGCCTTTGCTGTTCGCGTATTGGATCGCGTTCCGGAGATCGGCCGACTTGCCGCCGCCGAGACTCAGATTGATCACCCGCGCGCCGTGATCCGCAGCCCAGATGAGTCCCTTCGCGACATTCGACGCGTTGCCC
>CAZLEC010000002.1:0-31529 GCA_964558245.1 uncultured Burkholderiales bacterium
GACATCGGTGGATCCTGGAGTGTCGCGGCGAGGTCGGCGACCTGCCCGCTGTAGGTCTCGTACTCGGCAAGCACGTCGTCGACCGTCCAGCTGCGGCGCTCGGCGACCGGCGCCTCCATCCCGTCTTCGGTGCCGCCGCTGAGGTCGGGCATCATCGAGGGATCGACCACGCCGTGCAGGACGCTCGCCATGTGCGCGACGACGTCGCGCACGGCCCACCCCGCGCAGTCGGACGGCGCGTTCCACTCGTCGTCGGTCAGGCTCTTCGCGATCGCGAGGGTCGTGTCGCGCTCGGCGCGCAGCCCCTCGACTCCGAGTGTGCTCATCGTGTGCCCCCCTGGTCCTTGTCGGTCAGCTTCTCGGCACCTGCGACCACGGCAGGTCTCGGTCGACTCTCGGTTCGCCCGGAAGCCCGAGCATGCGTTCGCCCAGGATGTTGCGCATGATCTCCGACGTCCCGCCTTCGATCGAGTTCGCACGCGAGCGCAGGAACAGCTTGCGCGCGGAGCCGGGTGCGCCGTCGAGCAGCGCTTCGCTCGGCCGGCGGAACGTGTAGTCGTAGTCGACGATGCCCGCGGCGCCGAGGATGTCGATGCACCACTCGTACACCGACTTGTTGAGGTTGGCGAACGCGAGCTTCGCGATCGATCCCTCCGGGCCCGGGTTACCGGCGCGTGCCTTTTGCGCGGCGCGCATGTTCGTGAGCCGCAGGACCTCCGCGTCGCACCACAATTTCATGAGCTGCTCGCGCCGGGCGGGCGAGTGGTCGGTCGTGTGCTCCCAGGTGTAGATCGCCTCCGCGATGGAGCCGCCACCCCGCTTCGGGCCGCCGACCCCGGCGCCGATCGTGGTGCGTTCGTTCATCAGCGTGGTCATCGACACGCGCCATCCGTCACCGATGTCGCCGATGCGATCCGCGTCGGCGACGCGGACGTCGGTGAGGTACACCTCGTTGAACTCGGCCTCACCGGTGATCTGACGAAGCGGCCGCACCTCCACGCCGGGTGCGTGCATGTCGACCATGAAGTAGGTGAGGCCCTTGTGCTTCGGCAGCTCGGGATCCGTACGCGCGACGAGCATGCCCTTGCCCGCGAGGTGCGCGAGCGTGTTCCAGACCTTCTGGCCGTTGACCACCCACTCGTCGCCGTCGCGAACCGCACGGGTCGAGAGGCCGGCGAGGTCGGAGCCCGAGCCCGGCTCGGAGAACAGCTGACACCACACGTCTTAGCCGGTGAACATCGGCCGGAGGGCGCGGTTGCGAAGCTCGTCGCTCCCGTGGGTCACCATGGTCGGGCCGGCGAGGTAGAGGTTGAAGAAGAGCATGCTCTGCGGCGGCTGCGCGCCGGCCTCGCGCAAGCGGGTCTCGATGTGCCGCTGGATCCGGGGCTCGAGCCCCAGCCCGCCGAAGCCCTCGGGAAAGTGCACCCACGCCAGGCCCCGGTCGTATTGCGCACCGCGGAACGTCACCGGGTCGGTGGTGCGGGGGTCGTGCGCCGCGAGCAAGTCGTCGATCACGAGGTCGACGCGTGAAGCGGAATCCGTCATGTTGGTGAGCCTATTCTCACGGCGTGACGGGCGTCGTGGGTACGGTGCAGCCCGACCTCTTCTACGCGCGCCAGCAGATGGCGCTGTCGCTCGGGTTCCACATCGTGATCGCGTGCCTCGGGATGGCGTTCCCGTTCATCGTGGTGCTCGCAGAGTGGCGCGGCGCGCGCACGGGCGACCCGGTGTACACGGCGCTCGCCCGGCGGTGGGCGAAGGCGATGGGCGTGCTCTTCGCGGTCGGCGCGGTCTCCGGCACGATCCTGTCGTTCGAGTTCGGGATCCTCTGGCCGCGCTGGATGGGGCGATTCGGCGCGGTGATGGGACTCCCGTTCGCGATCGAGGGCTTCGCGTTCTTTCTCGAGGCGATCTTCATCGGCATCTACCTCTACGGCTGGGACCGTGTGAGCGCGCGCGCTCACCAGCGCGTCGGCATCGCCATCGGGATCGCGGGGGTCGCGTCGGCGTTCTTCGTGGTCGCCGCCAACGGCTGGATGAACGAGCCCACGGGCTTCCACGTCGTGAGCGGCAAGGTCGTCGACGTGAAGCCCTGGGCCGCGCTGTTCAACTCCGCGTTGTGGCCCGAGGCGACCCACATGATCCTCGGTGCGTTCATCGTCGCCGGATGTCTCGTTGCGACGCCGCACGCGTGGGCGTTGCTGCGCGGCCGGGGCACCCGATATCACCGCGCCGGCTTGGCGTTGTCGCTGACGGTCGCCATGATCGCGGCGCCGGTGCAGATCGTCGCCGGTGATTGGGCGGCGCGCCACGTTGCCGCGAAGCAACCGACGAAGCTCGCCGCGATCGAGGGCGTGACGCACACCGAGAAGGGCGCCCCCCTGCACATCGGCGGCATCTATGTCGACGGCGAGGTCAAGGGCGCGATCCGGATCCCCGATCTCCTCTCGTTGCTCGCGTACGACGATCCGCACGCGACCGTGCGGGGCCTCGACGCCGTGGCGAGCGCCGATCGCCCGCCCGTGAACGTGGTGCGCACGGCGTTCCAGGTCATGGTCGCGATCGGCTTCGGGCTCGTGGCGCTCGGCGCCTGGCTCGCGTTGGCGTGGCGCCGGCGGCGCGCGCTCCCGGTGTCGCGGTGGTTCCTGCGAGCGGCGATCGCGGCCGGGCCCGCGGCGGTGCTCGCGTTGGAATGCGGCTGGGTCGTGACCGAAGTCGGGCGCCAACCTTGGATCGTGTACCAGGTCATGCGCACCCGCGACGCGGTGAGTGACGCCTCCGGCTTGCGCTACGGCTACTTCTTGCTGCTCGTCGTGTACACGCTCCTCGCGGGCGCGACGTTCACGGTGCTCCGGCGTCTGGCGAGAACGCCCCTCCCGGAGGTCGGGGAGTGACGCTGGGCAACGCGGTCGCGACCGCGATGTTCGGCGGGGTCACGCTCTACGCGCTCTTCGCCGGCGCCGACTTCGGAGCGGGCTTCTGGGACCTCTTCGCCGGCGATGCGGAGCGCGGCGCGCCGACGCGCGAGTTGATCGAGGAGTCGATCGGCCCGGTGTGGGAGGCCAACCACGTGTGGTTGATCTTCGTGCTCGTCACGCTGTGGACGGGTTTCCCCAGCGCGTTCGCGCCGATCATGTCGACGTTGTACGTGCCGCTCACGTTCGCCGCAGTCGGCATCATCCTGCGCGGATCGGCCTTCGCGTTCCGCAAGGCGTCGCGCACGGTGAGCCAGCGCCGCGCGTTCGGCGCCGCGTTCGCGTCGTCATCGGTGATCACGCCGTACTTTCTCGGATCCGTCGTGGGCGGCGTGGCGTCGGGTCGGGTGCCCGCCGGCACCCGGACGGGCAACGTGCTCACGAGCTGGTGGAACCCCACGTCGGTGCTCGGTGGGGTCATGGCGGTCGTCGTGTGCGCGTTCCTGGCCGCGGTCTATCTCGCCGCCGACGCCGACCGGCGGGGCCGCGCCGCCCTCGTCGAGAGCTTCCGCCGGCGGGCATTCGGCGCCGGGATTGCCGGCGGTGTCGTTTCAGCTGCAGGCGTGATCGTGCTGCACGGGGACGCGCCCGACCTGTTCCACGGGCTCACGCATCGCGGCGCGCCGTTGATCGTCGTGTCGGCGGTCGCGGGCGCGGCCGCGCTCGCGCTGCTCGGCCGCCGGCGATTCCAGGTCGCGCGTTATCTCGCGGCGCTCGCCGTCGTTGCGGTGTTGGCGGGCTGGGCGACCGGCCAGTACCCGTGGATGCTCGAGCACCAACTCACGATCTCCGACGCGGCGGCGCCGCACGCGACCTTGGTCGCGGGCCTCGTGGCGCTCGGCGCCGGCTCACTGTTGCTCGTGCCCGCGCTCGCGTGGCTCCTCGTGTTGGTACAGCGCGGCGACCTCGCCGCCGACCACTGATTGCTACTTCGTCGTGGCGATCCCGCCGTCGACCGGGAGCACGGCGCCGGTCACGTACGCGCCCGCGCGGCTCGCGAGGAAGATCGCCGCGCCCGCCATGTCGTCGGGCCGGCCGATCCGTCCCAACGGCGACGACTTGGCGATGCTGTCGCCGAAGTCGCGCAGGGTCGCAGCCATCATCTTCGACTCGAACGGTCCGGGCGCGATCGCGTTGACCGTGATGTGCTTGCGCCCGAGATTGCGCGCGAGGTGCCGCGTCAGCTGATGGAGCGCGGCCTTGCTCGAGGAGTAGGAGTAGGTCTCGAGCATCGGTACCTGGATGGCATCGATCGAGCCGATGTTGATCACGCGAGCAGGGTCGTCGGCGGTCGCAGCCGCCTCGAGCTGGGGGAGGAGCGCCCGGGTGAGGAAGAACGGCGACTTCACGTTGAGGTCGAGCACCTTGTCCCACGCGTCGGCGGGAAACTCGGCGAGCGGAGCGCCCCACGTCGCGCCCGCGTTGTTGACCAGGATGTGCAGGCGGCTCTCACGAGACGCGATCTCGGCCGCGAGGTCGATGCAGGCCGCTTCGGTGGCGAGGTCGGCGGGCAGGCTCACGCAGGTGCCGAGCTTGGAGAGCTCGGCGGCCATCTCGTCGCAGACGTCCTTCTTGCGCGAGGAGATGTAGACGGTCGCCCCGGCCTCCACGAAGCCGCGGGCGATCATCGCCCCGATCCCGCGGCTGCCGCCCGTCACGAGCGCCGTCTTCCCCTCGATGCTGAACAGATCCGACACGCGTTCCCCCTGGTGGTGAGCGAATTGGCCCCGACGGCCGTCGGATCGAAACGTAGCCGCGCGAAGGCCGGGCGCAGCTCGTCGCCGCATAATGGCCAGGCGCAGCGTGGAGGCCCGGTCGGTGTGCGAGATTCGACTCCGTGATGGAGGGCCGGAGCTCGTAGCCGCATAATGGCCAGGCGCAGCGTGGAGGCCCGGTCGGTGTGCGAGATTCGACTCCGTGATGGAGGGCCGGAGCTCGTAGCCGCATAATGATGTGATCCGGGGGCGGGGCCGTGACGAACAAGACCCGATGACCGAGACTCCGATGGTCGAGACGGCGAGTGGAGCGTGGGAGCTGGCGTTGCGTGACCGCCTCGCCGCGCGCGACGAGACTGCGCTGTCCGACCTCTACGACCAGTTCGGCTCCTACGTGTTCGGGCTCGCGGCCCGCGTGATCGGCGACCGGCACGCCGCCGAGGACGTCACCCAAGAGGTGTTCCTCTCGATCTGGGAGCGGCCCGAGGCCTTCGATCCGGCTCGGGGCCGCCTACGGACGTTCCTGGGCACGTTGGCGCACCGGCGGGCGGTCGACGTCGTGCGCCGCGAGGAAGCCCGCCGTCGCCGGGCCGCACGCGAGGCCGCGACGGTGATCCCCGTGCCCGACGTGGGCGAGTTGGCGATGGCGATCGTCACCGCCGAGCACGTGCGCGCCGAGGTCGACCGGCTGCCGCGCGAACAGCGTGAGGCGATCGAGTTGGCGTATTTCGGCGGTCGGACGTACCGACAAGTGGCTGAGGAGCTCGGCATCCCCGAAGGCACCGCGAAGTCGCGGATGCGGCTCGGCTTGAGCCGCATCGCGCAGGCACTGGAAGCACAGGGAGTTGATCTCGCATGGACGTGACGCGCAGCGAGTTCGAAGATCTCGTCGGCGCCTATGCCCTCGATGCGTGCGACTCCGAGGAGGCCGCCGCGATCGACGCGTACATCGCCGAGCACGCCGACGCGGCCAAGGAGGCCGAACGCCTCCGCGACGCGGCAGCGTGGCTCGGCGCCGTCGGTGCGCTGAACCCGCCGAGCGACCTGCGAAGCCGCCTGCTCGCGGCTGCAGCCGAGCGGCCCAGCCCGCTCCCGCCGGTGGATGCGCTTCGTAGCGAGTCGGAACGTTTCGAGGCTCTGCTCGGCTCGCTCGAGCCGGCCGACCTCGGCGTCGAGACCTACAACGGTCTGACCGTGCGCGATCTCGTGACGCACGTCGCGATCGTCGACGAAGCGTTCGTCGAGGCCGCGTTCGCGATCGAGACCGGCGCGCCCACTTGGTCGTTCATCGGGGCCGATGCCGTTGCCGAGATGACCGAGGCGCAGCTCCCCGAGACGGCCGCGTGGTCGTTCGAGGAGATCCGCGACCGCTGCCGTCGCGCGCGCCGCGCCCTGATCGAGCTCGACGCGACCTTGCCGGCCGACGCGAGGTTCGGTGGATACTCGTTGCGGTCGGTGCTCGTGATCCGCGCGTTCGAGACGTGGACGCACCACCACGACATCACCTCGGCGCTCGGGCGCGCGGAGGCGCCGGTTGCCGCGCCCGTCCTGCGCGCGATGGCCGACCTCGCGATCCAGACGCTCCCGATCGCGTTGGCCGCCCGCGGCTACGACTATCCGGGCCGCACGGCCCGCGTCGTGATGAGCGGACCGGGTGGTGGCGACTGGACGATCGCGTGCGGCGCGCACGACGTGGCCGGACCGGTTCCCGATGTGGTGCTGCGGGTGCCGGTGGTGGAGTTCTGCCGCCGATTCGCCGACCGCCTCGCGGTCGACGCAGTGCCGTTCGAGGTCGACGGTGACGCCGAGCTTGGGCGCGCGCTCGTGGACGCAGCCCCGGCCTTCGCCGGTTTGTAGCCCTCGGCGCCGCCGGCGGCGTGAATCGCCTTCATTCTGCAGCTGCGCCGGCCGACGAGAACCTCAGACAGATGCCGCGCCGCGAGCATCAAGAGCCCTGAGAGGGCCGATTGAGGCTCGACAGACCGCGCCACGACGAAATCGACCAGGCGTTCTGGTTGGCGCACATGCGGGTCGGGTTCGGGGTGCTGGTCGGGGAATCGTTCGCGATCCTCGTGTACCTGATCGCGTCGGCGTCTTCTCCGAACCGGGGCTTGCTCGTTGCCATCGCGTCCGGCAGCGCCGTTGTCGGCTCGCTCTCGTTCCTTGCGCTCCCAGCGATTGCCCGCCGGCCTTGGTGCATGACCTTCTCGTTGATCTGGTCGCTCGGATCGGGCTGGGCCCTCGCAGAGTGCGCGCACCTCGACGGCGGGATCGACAGCCCGTTGCTGTACCTCGTTCTGTTCCCGGTGATATTCGCCGCGTTCGCCTATCGACCCGCCGCGGTCGTCGCCTGCGGTGTCTCGGCCATTGCGCAGGTGATCGTGATCAGCGCGACCGGTACGCGCACTACAACGCCCCGCGATCTGCTGATGATCGCGGCGGTGATCGGGGGAATGAGTGCCTTGGCGGTCGCGGCGTCAGTGTTTCGCGCCCGCCTCCAGCGCGCCCGAGCAGTGCTCTTGGAGGAGATCGCGGCACTGGCCGACACCGATGGGCTGACCGGCTGCCTCAACCATCGCGCGTTCCACGAGCACCTGCGCGTCGAGATCGATCGTGCCGTTCGTAGTGGCCGGCCGCTGAGTCTCGTCGTGGTCGACATCGACAACTTCAAGTCCGTGAACGACACGTACGGTCACGCAGTCGGCGACGAGGCGCTGGTTGCCGTCGCATTCGCGCTCCGCCGCGAGCTCCGAAGTGTCGACGTGGTCGGGCGGGTGGGCGGCGACGAGTTCGCCGTGATCTTGTCGGACACGTCGCTCGACGGCGCCGAGACCCACGCCCGGCGAATTGCGCGCACCCTCGAGCGACGGCCGACACCGAGAGTCGCGGTGAGCATCGGCATGGCCGCGTTGGACGCCGCTCGCCCGGATGCGCCGCAGCTCTTGAGGGACGCAGATCGTGCGCTGTATCACGTGAAGGAAACCGGTCGGCACGGCATCGCGGCCGCGTCGTCGACCGGCACCCTCCGGCGTCTTGCCGGCTGACGGCAGCTCAGCCGGTGGCGGCGGCGTCGCCGTCGACGTTGTTCGCCTCTTGCTGCTTCTCGATCTCGGCGATCTCCGCGACCTTGGCGTCGATCTGCGCGGCGGCGTCTTCCGGTGCTTCGTTTCGCTTCTGCGCGACGACGAGCGCGCCGATCTCCTGACACAGATCGTTGATCTTCTTCTGGAGACGCGTGTCTTCCAGCTTCTCCTTGCCGACGGCGGTTGCGTGCTTCGCCTGATCGGCGGCTTTCCCGGCAGCGTCTTTGACTTTGTCGAGGAATCCCATCGTGTGACCTCCAAGGGTCGGGGGAAGGCGAATCCTACTTGTGGAGCGTGAGGCCCTTGTACCCGTCGGCGAAACCCGCCGCGCGCAAGCGGGGCGCATGCGGCGAGGTGCGGGCGGGCTGGTCGTCGATCCGCTCGAGCTGCAGCCGCCCGATCCGGCCTTCCTTGTGCGCCTCGACCAGCGCGTTCACCCACGCGTCGGGATCGTCGGCGGTCGAGATCGCGGTGAAGGTCAACAAGGTGCGCCCGCCGCGCTCGATGTACGCGATGCACGCACCGTCGACGAGCACGACGTGCGCGCCGGCGGCCCGGGTCGGCCGGCTGGCGCCGACGTGCTCGGGCCAGCTCAAGGCGGCGCCGTACGGCTGCGCGGGGTCCGTCGCGGCGAGCACGACGATCCGCCCGGGTTCGTCGGCCGGAGGATGACGATGCGCGCGCAAGCGGTCGACTGCGCCGGGCAACGCGAATTGCGCGGCACCGAGGCCGGCTACGAACCAGCCGCGCCGCACGCGCCCCGACTCTTCGAGCGCGCGGAGCACCGGGTAGACGCCGGCGAAGCCACCTGGTGTTCCCTCGCCGCGCACCGCTTCCCGAGTGACGACGCCGTGCCGCTCGAGGAGTTGGAGGGCGGTCGCGTGCGTCATCTCGGTTTGTGTGGGCGCGGGCGTGAGGAGATTCGCGACGAGTGACCATCGCCCGGCGCCGGCCGGCGGGCCGAGCCGGGTCAGCTGACCCGGATGTGGTCGCGCGCGGGTCGTGCGCCGGGTCGACGCGCGCCGCGACGCGCGGAGCGGGCCGAACGTGTCGTTCGTGATCTCGCCCGCCCACACGAGATCCCAGAGCGCGGTGAGCAGCACGGCCTCGTCGGCGCCGCCCGCCGCGGCGAGGAGGTCGGGCCAGAACGACGCGCCGGCGCGTGTGAGCTGTTCGCGGATCGCGTCGTGCAGCGGGCCTTCGGGCGCTTCCGGCAGCACCATCGACGACGCCAGGAGCTTCACGCGATCGCGGAAGAAGAGGCGGACGCGGCCGTCGTCGGCGCCGAGCGCACCGGCCCCGGTCCACACCAGGTCGCCGGCCGCGCACAGCTCGTCGAGCATGTTGGGGCGGTAACCGTCGACTCGCGCGGGGAGCACGTCGCGTTCGAGCACCGACACCGGGACGGCCACACCTTGGAGCTGCTCGATCGCCTCGACCAACGCGTCGGTGCCGCGGCGGCCGCGTTCGATGTGGTGCCAGGCCGAGAGGAATCGGACGAACGTGGTGGCGTCGACCGGCTCGACCTCGTGGCGCAGCGCCGCGAGCGAGCGGCGACGCAGCGACCGGAGCACGCCGGCGTCGCACCATTCGCGTTCGGCGCCACCGGGCCGGAACTCGCCGTGCACGAGCCGGCCGGCCGACTCGAGCCGCGACAGCGCGACCAGCGCGCGCTCGGCGGTTACCCCGAGGCGGCCGACGACCTCGTGGGTCTCGAACGGCACATGCGTGCGTGCGTAGCGGGCGACGAGGTCGTCGAGGGGTTGGGGAACGGGATCGGTGAATGCGGTGGGCAGGCCGGCCGGGATCGCGAGACCGAGCGCGTCGCGTAGCCGCGCCGCGTCCTCCACCGCGGCGAACCGCGTCCCGACTTCGATGATGCGGCGCTCGTGCAGCAGCGTGTCGATCCACGCGGCCGGCTCGGTGGTGCACCGGGCGCGGATCTCGTCGAGGTCGAGCGGGCCGAGGTCGGCGAGGAGGTCGTGCAGGTCGTCGGTGTGGCGGGCGCGCCGCTCGGGCGCGAGCCGTTGGAGCTCGAGCTCGAGGGCCGCGATCACCGCCGGGTCGAGCAGCTCGCGTAGCTCTTCGGCGCCGAGCAGATCGCGCAACAGGTCGCGGTCGAGCGCGAGCGCGGCGACCCGCCGCTCGGCGAGCGGCGCGTCGCCCTCGTACATGTACACCGCGATCCACCCGAAGAGCAGGCTCTGCGCGAACGGCGACGCGTGCCGCGTCTCGACGGTGACGACGCGCACCCGCCGCGACCGAACGTCGGTGAGCACCTCCCGGAGCGACGGGAGGTCGAACACGTCGCGGAGGCATTCGCGTGTCGTCTCGAGCAGGATCGGGAAGGTCGGATAGCCGGACGCGACGTCGAGGAGACCGGCCGCGCGCTGACGCTGCTGCCACAGCGGCGTGCGCTCGCCCGGACGCCGGCGCGGGAGCAGGAGTGCGCGCGCCGCGTTCTCGCGGAAGCGCGACGCGAACAGCGACGTGCTCGGAACGCGCGTGACCACGAGCTCGTCGAGCTCTTCGGGGTCGACGAGCAAGACGTCGAGCGGGATCTCCTCGAGCGATTCCGGCAGGCGGCAGATGATGCCGTCGTCGCTCCAGAGCACCTGGACCGGCAGGTCGAGACGGGCCAGCTTCTCCTCGATCGCGAGCGCCCAGGGTGCGTGCACGCGCGCGCCGAACGGCGTGAGGATGCAGACGCGCCAGTCGCCGATCTCGTCGGCGAAGCGCTCGATCACGATCGTGCGGTCGTCGGGGACGGCGCCCGTCGCCTCCGCCTGCTCGTCGAGATAGGCGCGCAGGTTCGACGACGCGCGCTCGTCGAGGCCGCTCGCGCGGAGCTTCTCCTCGGCTTCGCCGGGCGCGTCCCGCAGCTCGCGTACGAGCGCGCCCATCGCCCGTCCGAGCTCGAGCGGCCGGCCGGGCTTGTCGCCCTTCCAGAACGGGGTCTTGGCGGGCTCGCCCGGCGCGGGCGTGACGACCACCCGGTCGAAGGTGATCTCCTCGATGCGCCAGGTGGATGCGCCGAGCACGAAGCACTCGCCGACGCGGCTCTCGTACACCATCTCCTCGTCGAGCTCGCCGACGCGTGCGCCGTCGGGAAGGAACACGCCGAACAGCCCGCGGTCGGGGATGGTGCCGCCGCTCGCCACGGCGACGTGCTGCGCGCCCTCGCGGGCCCGAACGCGGTTCTGCGTGCGGTCCCACACGACGCGAGGGCGGAGCCCGGCGAACTGGTCGGAGGGGTACCGGCCGGCCAGCATGTCGAGCGTCTCGCGGAACACGTCGTCGGAGAGCTCGGCGAAGTTGGCGGAACGACGGATCATGGCGAGGAGGTCGTCGACGTCCCACTCGTCGAGCGCGGTGGCCGCGACGATCTGCTGGGCGAGCACGTCGAGCGGGTTGCGGGGGTAGCGCATCTCCTCGACGAGCCCGGCGCGCATGCGCTCCACGACGATCGCGGTCTCGAGGAGGTCGCCGCGGTACTTCGGGAAGATCTTGCCCGAGCTCGGCTCCCCGACGTGATGGCCGGCGCGGCCGATGCGCTGCAGCCCTCGGGAGACCGAGCCCGGCGACTCGACGAGCACCACAAGGTCGACCGCACCCATGTCGATACCGAGCTCGAGGCTGCTCGTCGCGACGATGGCGCGCAGGCGGCCTTTCTTGAGGTCGGACTCGACGTGGAGGCGCTGCTCGCGCGAAAGGGAGCCGTGGTGCGCGCGTACGAGCTCTTCACCGGCCAGCTCGTTGAGGCGCGCGGCCAGCCGCTCGGCGGTGCGGCGCGCGTTGCAGAAGACGATCGTGGTGCGGTGCGCGAGGATCAGCTCGAGCACACGCGGGTGCACGTGCGGCCAGATGCTCTTGTCGGCCTCGGGCGTGTCGAGCCCGAGCGCGTCGGCGGTCGCGCCGGATGCTCGTGAGTGCGCGCCCGGCTCGGTCATGTCGTCGACCGGGACGATCACCTCGATGTCGAGCTCCTTGCGGGAGCCCGCGTCGAGAATGGTGACCGGTCGAGGGCCTTCGGCGGTCTGCCCTCCGAGGAAGCGCGCGATCTCGTCGAGCGGGCGCTGGGTCGCCGACAGGCCGATGCGTTGCGGCGGTGCGTCGGCGATCGCGTCGAGGCGTTCGAGCGACAGCGACAAGTGCGCGCCGCGCTTGGTGGGTGCGAGCGCGTGGATCTCGTCGATGATCACCGTCTCGACGCTGCGCAGGATCTCGCGCGCTTGCGACGTGAGCATCAGGTAGAGCGACTCGGGCGTGGTGATCAGGATGTCGGGCGGGGTGCGCGCGATGTGCTGGCGCTCCTTCGCCGGCGTGTCGCCCGTGCGCATCGCCACGGTCGGCGGGTTGAAGGAGGTGCCGAGCCGCTCGGCCGCGAGCGCGATGCCGGCCAGCGGCGCGCGCAGGTTCTTCTCGATGTCGACGGCGAGGGCGCGCAGGGGGGAGATGTAGAGCACGCGGCAGCGTTTCGCCTTGGCCGGCACGGGCGCGCGGCCCAGGCGGTCGATCGCCGAGAGGAACGCGGCGAGGGTCTTGCCGGAGCCGGTGGGCGCGAGCAGGAGCGTGTGGTCGCCGGCTCCGATCGCCGGCCAACCCTGCTCCTGGGCCCCGGTGGGCGCGGCGAAGCTGGTCTCGAACCAGGCCCGGGTGGGCGCGGAAAAGGCTTCGAGCACGTTGCCGGCCACGACGGCCACGGTACCGCCGGGTTGAGACAGCCGCCCCCGCCCCGTGGGCGTCGGCTAGTGCGACTCGTCGAGCTCGTACCCGAGCGTCACGACGACTGCTTCCAGCCGTTCCAGTACGTGATCTCCTCGATCGGTCGACGCACCGCCGGCTTGAACTCGGTCCCCACCGTGTAGGCGACCGGTATCAGCGCGGCTTGCGTCACGGTGTCGGGAATGCCGAGCAGCTCGCCCGCTTCGCGTTCGTACGCGAGGTGCAGCGTCGTGAACACCGAGCCGAGGCCGCGGCTGCGCAGCGCGAGTTGCAGGTTCCACACGGCCGGGAGGATCGAACCGTAGAAGCCGGCGCCCTCCTCGTTGGTCGGCGTGCTCGGGAGCCGGCCGAGCAGGCAGGGGATCACGAGCACCGGCACCTCGTGCAGGTGCTCCATGAGGTACTCCGAGGAGTCGAGCACGGAGTTGTTCGTGCCGGGCGCGGCGGCGCGGTACCCGCCCAGGTAGGGCTCCGCGCGCCTGCGGTACAAGCCGGCCACCGCCGCGCGCTTGTCGGGGTCGTCGACGACCAACCAGCGCCAGCCCTGCGAGTTGCCGCCCGTCGGCGCCTGGATCGCGAGCCGCAGACACTCGAGCACGACCTCGCGCGGCACCGGCCGTGCGAGGTCGAGGCGCTTGCGCACCGCGCGCGTCGTCGTGAGGATCCGGTCGATCGGCGCGTTGTCTGCTTGGGTCACCTCGAGCTCCCTCTTCCGGAACGGACGCTAACGACCGAGCAACGCCGCCGACAAACGCTCGCGTTCACGATCGACCACGGCCCGGTGCACGCGCTGGCGCTCGAGATGCTGGGCGATCACGCGCGCCCCCTCCGGCACCGGGTGATCGGCCAGGAAGCGCGGAACGTCGGCGATCGACGCATCGTCGACCAGCCAGGTCACACCGTCGAGGATCCGCGGGATGAGTGACCCCGAGAAGCGCGCCCGCACGTCGTCCCAGTGGTCGCGCACGAACACCCACACCGCGGGCCCGTGCTCGCGGCTGCGCAATGCCCGCTGGATGAGGAACGGCCCGTTCTGCGGTCGGACCGCGTCCGACATCGCGTAACGCGCGGCGCGGAGCACCATGTCCTCGGTCGGGAACGCGCCCAGCGCGTACAGGTAGCGCAGCTGCTCCTGGGGCGTGGTGGCCGCGCTCGCGCGCTGCACGAACTGATCGAAGATCTCGGGCTGCCCGGCGCTCGCGACGATTGAGACCGACGCCGTGATCAGATCGGGGTCGCCGCGTTCGCCCTCGAGCTGCTCGCGCGCCCAAGCGATCGCGGCCGGGTCCTCCACGAGGGTTCCCATCGCGTCGAGCACGACGCCGCGCAGCTGCCGGGAGCGCGCGTCTTCGTTCCCGGTCGCCTGCCAACCCAAGCGGGACAACGCGGGCGCCAGTACCTCGGCGACTTCGGTTCGCAGGCGGGCGAGGGCGTCACCTTCGACGAGGCGGGCGGTGGCGCGCAGGACGCTCACGAGGACGCGCCAGACAACCAGATCGTCCTCGTCGCGCAGCTGCCCGGCGAGGGCGAGCACCTCCTCCGCGCTCGCCTTTCCGGCGAGCACGGCCGCCCACAGATCGTCGACGAGCGAGAACCGCTCGAGCGGCGTCAACACGCCGGCGCCGAGCAGGCGATCACGCCACGCGCGCGGGTACGCGACGCGGTAGAAGCCTTCGCCGCCCGCGTCGAGCACCACGAGCGAGCCCGCGGGTGCGTCGAGGATGGTGCGGTCGCCGTCGAGCAGCAAGGTGGAGTCGGTCGAGGACGCGCCGTTGTGCACGCGCGCCCGGATCGGGATCGCCCACCGTTGCGGGCTCGGCTCCGAGGTCGCGTAGCCGAACCGCTCCTGCGTGATCGTGATCGAACCGCCGGTTTCCGACGCCGAGACGAGCGGAAAGCCCGGTTGGAAGATCCACGAGTCCATGATGCGGCGCACGGGCTCGCTGGTCGCCGATTCCAACGAGTCCCAGAGGTCGGTCGTCTCGGTGTTCGCGAGCTTGTACCGGTCGAGATAGTGACGCACGCCCGCGCGGAACGCGTCGGCGCCGAGCCAGCGCTCGACCATGCGCAGCACCGATCCACCCTTTTGATAGGTGAGCAGGTCGAACATGCCGTCGGCGTCTTCGGGCGTGATCACCTCGTACTCGACCGTGCGCGTGTTGGAGAGCGCGTCGACGTCGAGCGCGGCGGCGCGACCGATCGCGAAGTCGTCCCACGTCTTCCACGACTCGCGGTACGCGTCCACACCGAGGTGCTCCATGAACGTCGCGAACGCTTCGTTGAGCCAGATCCCGTTCCACCACTTCATGGTCACGAGATCCCCGAACCACATGTGCGCGACCTCGTGCACGATCGTGAGCGCGGCGTCGGACATCTCGGTGAGCGTCGCCTGATCCGGGTCGACGAGCAGCCGGGCCTCGCGGAACGTCACGCACCCGAGGTTCTCCATCGCGCCGAACGAGAAGTCGGGGAGGGCCACGAGATCGCACTTCTCACCGGGATACGGAATGCCGTAGTAGTCGGCGAAGAAGCGGATCGCGAAGGAGCCGACCTCGAGCGCGAAGCGCGTCAGATGCTCCTTGCCCGGCACGTGCGCGACCCGCACGGCGACCCCGCCCGCGTCGACCGGATCGGTGAGCACCAGCGGGCCTACCACCCACGCCACGAGATAGGTCGACATCGGGATGGTGGTCGCGAAGTTCACGCGCACGCGTCCGTCGCCGAGCGACTCGCGATGGACCTCGGGTCCGTTCGAGATCGCGAGCAATCCTTCCGCGACCACGAGTGTCACGCCGAAGCTCGCCTTGAACTCCGGCTCGTCGAAGCAGGGGAAGGCTCGCCGGGCGTGCGGCGCTTCGAACTGCGTGGCCGCGAGCACGCGCTCGGTGCCCGTCTCGTCGACGTAGGTGCTGCGGTAGTAGCCGAGCAGGCCCGAGCTCACCGGGGCCGCGAACCGCAGGGTCAGCCGGGCCGGCGCCTCGTCGAGCGGACGCTCTGTCCGGACGGTGATCCGCTCGGCGGCGGGATCGGTCGAGAGTTGGGCCGCGACGGTCCGGTCGTGCTGCGTGAGGCCGACCAGCTCGACCTCGAGCTCCTTGGCGTGCAGGACGATCGTCGAGGTCGCCTCCATGACCTCCACGCCGATCGTGACCTGGCCCGAGAACCGGGTCGCGTCGGCGTCGGTCTCGACCAGCAGGCTGTAGTGGACGGGCAAGACGGAGCGGTCGAGTCGGGCGGTGTCGGTCATGTTGTCCTCCGGGGCGGCGAGCGTACGCGGCGATGAGCGGTTCCGTCGCAGTTCCCTCTCAGGGCGCCCGGTTCGCGTCCGATAAATGGGAAGCCCGGGGGCACGGAGGCACCACTTTGAGCACAGCCGAGACCAACGATCTGATCAGCGAGGTCACCCAGCTGCCGGTGCAGCCGGGCGCCGCGATGCGTCTGCTGTGGATGCTCGAGGATCCGCGCACGTCGGCTGCCGATCTCGGCCGCCTGATCGAGTCGGATCCCGCGTTGTCGACCCAGGTGATCCGCCTGTCGAACACCGCGTTCTACGGCCTTTCGGGCAAGGTCGCGAGCGCGTGGCGCGCCGTGACGGTGCTCGGCCTCGCGACGGTGCGGGCGATCGCGACCACCGCCGCGTTCGACCTGTTCTCCGAGAAGGGTCGCTCGGTCCCCGACGAGTTCTGGGAGCACTCCGTGACCACTGCCGCGGCGGCGTCCGCGATTGCGCGTCGAGTGGGGATCCAACCCAACGACGCGTTCAGCGCCGGCTTGCTGCACGAGCTCGGGACCGCGCTCGTGTTCCGCCGGGCACCGCGGCGCTACGACACCATGATGGAACGGCGGGCCGCGAACCCCGACACGCCGCTCGTCGACATCGAGCTCGAGGAGTTCGGCGCGACGCACGCACAGGTTGGTGCCGCCGCGCTCGGCGTGATGCGGTTCCCCGCGGAGATGGTCGAGGCGATCGGTGGGCATCACAGTCCGCCCGCGCTCGTGACGCCCGTGCTCGGCCGCTTGCTCATCGCGGCCGATGCGGTCGCGCTCGAGGTCGACGGTCTCGATTCCGAGGAGAACGCCCCGATCGGCGAGGCGCTCGAGGCGCTCGACGTTCCCGCGAGCGCCGCCGAGACCTTGGTCGACGAGGTGCGAGCCGATCAGGAGAACCTCTCCGGCTTCCTCAGCGTCCGCTGACGCACGTCGCCGGCGGGAAGTGGCTCAGTAACCTTCGGTGGTGCCCGAGCCGAAGATCGTGATCACGGGGACCGGGCGCGCCGGCACGACGCTGCTGGTCAGCGTGCTCACGCACCTCGGGCTCGATACGGGCGAGGCGGCCGGCAAGTTGTCGGGAGTCGACGCGCGCACGCGCGGCGGGCTCGAGTCGTTGCTCGATGCTCCGGATGCGCCGTTCGTCGTGAAGGACACGACGCTCCCGTTCCGGCTCGGCCAGCTGCTCGAGGCCGGGACCGTCTCGGTCGGCCACGTGATCGTCCCGATACGCAGCCTCGACCTGGCCGCGGCGAGCCGCGTGCGCGGATCCGACTACGGGCGCAACATCTTCGCCCGTGGGGGTCTGTGGGGAACCGTCAATCCGGTGAAGCAGCGCGACGCGCTCGCCGCCATGCTCTACGAGTTGATGTTCACGATCGCGCGGTTCGAGCTCCCGCACACGCTGCTCGAGTTCCCCCGATTCACCACCGACTGGCAGTACACATACCGCGCGCTCTCGTTCCTCGCACCCGACCGCACGCCCGACGACTTTCGGGAGGCGCTGTGGGCGGTCGTGCGCCCGGAGCTGATCCACGAGGAACCGCTCGACTCGAAGGAGCAATGGCGGGCGCGCCGGCGTTCGCTCCGGTTGAGGCTCACCGCGGCCGAGAAGCGCGCGAGCAAGACCTAGCGACCCTTCCTCGGGAGCTCAGGTCTGCGGCAACCGGTTCAGGATCTCGTCGGCCCACGCCAGCTCGGGACGCGCGCGTCGCCGTTGCGCCATCGACTCGGGCACCTCGATCTCCAAGCGCACCAACGCGCCGCCGAGGGTCTTGCCGAGGTTGTCGGCGCGCAACGTACGCGGCCCGCCGCCTCCGAGCGCGTCGTGCATCACGAAGTTCAGCGCGCGAACGTTCGGTGCTTCGTAGCGATCGACCCGGCCGCGCACCATCGCGCCGAAGTGCGCCTTCACCCGCTCGGCGGTGACCTCGCGCACGATCAACGCGTACGTGTCGTCGTCGTCGGCGAAGATCGCGACGTTGGCAATGTCGGCCTTGTCGCCGGCGCGATAACCGCACAGCTCGCGCAACGGCAGTCGCGGCATCAGCGCACCTCCTCGATCGAGACCCGAACCTGGGCGTCGACGATCTGCTTCTCGACGAGTGTCGGCCAGATCCCGAGCAGCTCGGTTGCGCCCCGCCCGCCACCGCCCGCGCCGGTCATGCCGGCCGGCGGCGCCGAAAGGGTGAGCGGCACCAACTCGCGTCCGACCATTCCCGCCGTGCGCTGATCGTCGCAGCGCCAGGCGACCCGCAACACGCACTCGGGTGGTTCGTGCAGAGGTGCGCCGTCGTCGGCGCGCGGCACGGTTGGTCCTCCGAGCGCGTCGACACCCCAGAACTCGAAGCGCCATTCGGCGACCTCGAGCCCGGCCATCTCGACCCGCTTCGCCAGGATCGCGGCCGTGGCCTTCGCCTTCTCGTACGCGTCGGGCCAGGAGAACGCGACGCGGGCTTCGCCGGCCCAGCCCGCGTGGTAGGCGAGCAGGAGCTTGTACGTGTCGGTCGCCGGTGTGCCGCGAACGCCGGTGATGCGCACCTGGTCGCCCTCCAGATCCTCGAAGCGCGCGGAAGTGAAGTCGGCCACGACGTCGGGTGACATGTAACGCGCGGGATCGTGCACCTCGTAGAGCAGCTGGTGGCGCAGGGTGTCGGTGCTGACGCGGCCACCCGAGCTCGCGGGCTTCGTGATCACGGCCGTGCCGTCGGCGTCGACGCGAGCAATGGGGTAAGGCAGGTCCCACGGGTGGGGGAGCGCCCACCAGTCACCGGAGTAGTTGCCGCCGAGGCTCTGGCCCGAGCACTCGAGGAGATGACCGACGACGATGCCGGCGGCGAGGCGGTCCCAGTCGTCCCAGCTCCAGCCGTGCTCGTAGGCGAGCGGAGCCAGGAAGAGCGACGCGTCGGCGACGCGACCGGTGATCACGATGTCGGCGCCCTGCGCGAGCGCGTCGGCGATCGGGCGCGCGCCGAGGTACGCGGCGGCGAGCAAAGGAGGTGACGGTATCGACGACAGCGAGGCGGCGGTGTCGAGGTGCGCGAAGGCGTCGGTCCGTTCGGTGTGCAGCGCGTCGAGACGGGTCAGCATGTCGTCGCCGAGGACCGTCGCGATCTTGATGCCGGTGATGCCCATCGCGCGCGCGGTCTCGGCTGCCGCGCGCGTCGCGGCGGCGGGATTGATGCCGCCAGCGTTGGTGATCACTTTCGTGCGACCGTCGGCCACGAACGGGAGCGCACGGGAGAGATACGCAGGCAGATCGCGCGCGTACCCTCGTGTCTCGTCGCGTTGGCGGTCCTTCTGGAGGATCGCGAGCGTCAACTCGGCGAGCGCCTCGAGGCACAGGTAGTCGATGCCCTCTGCCAGCAACGCGTCGACCGCGGTCGGCGTGTCGCCGTAGAACCCCTGGCCGCCGGCGATCGTTACGGTGGTCACGAGCGTTCAGGCGTGCACGGGCGGGCGACGCTCCGCCCAGGGTCTTGCTGCTTCGAGTTGGGCCGCGACGCGGATCAGCAGGTCGTCGCGGAACGGCGCGGCGACCAGTTGGGCGCCGATCGGCAGCCCCGAGTCGCTCCAGTACAACGGGACCGACATCGCGGGTTGGCCGGTGACGTTGAACGGCGCGGGGTACGCGGCGAACGGGATGGAGCGCGCCGCGGAGTTGCCGCCGCCGTCGTCTTGACGGCCGATGTCGCCGAGCAGCGGCGGCGGCTCGGCCACCGTCGGCGTGAGGAGCAGGTCGAACCCGTCGCCGGTCCACCACGACACGACTCGGCGGGTCCAGCGGTGCAGCTCGTTGAGCGCGTGCACGTAGGCGCCGCCGTCGAACGCGCCACCGAGCTCGTGGTACATCCAGGTCATCGGCTCGACGTCGTCGGCGGTCAACGGCCGGCCCGCGATCTCGGCGATCTCCGCGAGGTCGGCGCGCACCCACGACGTCATGACCGTCGTGAAGTTCGCCATCAGGTCGCCTTCGCCGAGCGCGACGGGCGACGCCTCGACCACGGTGTGGCCGAGCGACTCGAGCAGCCGGGCCGCGTCCTGGGCGGCGGCCACGCAGACCGGGTCGGTCGCCGCGAGATCGGCGGGCGCGTTGGTGCGCAACCCGATGCGCAGCTTCCCGGGGTCGGCGCCGACCTCGGCCGCGTACGGGCGCGAGGGAGGCGGTGCGGTGTTGGGATCGCCCGTCATGTAGCCCGCGATCGCGTCGAGCACGGCTGCGCTGTCGCGCACGCTGCGTGCCACGACGTGACGCATCACCAGACCACCCCAGGGCTCGGACTCGGCCGGCCCGAGTGACACGCGGCCCCGCGAGGGCTTCAGCCCGAACAGGCCGCACATGCTCGCCGGGATGCGGATCGATCCACCACCGTCACCGGCGTGCGCGACCGGCACCATGCCGCTCGCAACCGCCGCCGCGGATCCGCCGCTCGAGCCGCCGGGCGTTCGCGTCGTGTCCCACGGATTGTGCGTGGGCCCGTGCGCCAGCGGCTCGCTGGTGGTCATCAGCCCGAGCTCGGGGGTGTTCGCCTTGCCGACGATGACGAAGCCGGCCGACTCGAGCTTGGCGAAGATGTGGCTCGTGACGGTCGGCCGGTAGTCGAGCGCCTTCAGCAGGCGGTTGCCACCGTTGTACGGCGCGCCCGCGAGCGTTCCGTCGAGGTCCTTCACGACGATCGGCACGCCGAGGAACGGACGATCGCCGCCGCCTCCCGCGCCCATCGCGGTCGCCGCCGCTCGCGCCCGATCGAACAGCGGATGGATCACCGCGTTCAACTCGTCGTTGACGCTCTCGATCCGCGCGATCGCGGCGTCGACCAACTCGGTCGGATGGGCGTCACCGTTGCGGACGAGGTCGGCTTGGGCGGTGGCGTCGAGACTCGCGAGATCGGTCACGGCCGAGAAGCTATACCGGCTCGTTCCAACCGCGAAGGTCGACGGACCAGCGATCGATCACGTCGGCGTCGAGGCCCGGTCCTTCGGCCAGGTGCAGCGCGTCGTGGTACGCAACCGTCGGGTCGACGTGCGCCGGCCACACCAGCACGCGCTCGCCGACGCGCAACGGGGTGCGCGGCGAGAAGGTCACGTGCTCGTCGGAGCAGAACATGACGTCGGCGTCGGCGATCGTCGGGTTGCCGTGGTCCATGCCGAGCGCCTTCAGCCCGCAGTCGGCGACCGACCACTTCGGATTCGCGTGGATCACCGTCGCGACCACGGCGAGCGCGAGCTCGAACGGGATCGCGAGCTTCGCGTAGGCCGTGTCCATCAACGCGTACGAGCCCGCTTGGATCTCGGTTGCGACAGTGTTCGCCGCGTATGTGCCCGTTCCGCCGCCGGAGAGGATCGGGCCGCCAACTGCTTCGTGCGCGCGAGCCAGGATCGCCATCGACTCGTCGGTGAGTCGCGAGCGTTCGCGGTCGTCGGCTACGAGCACGGCGTGGCCCTCGTAGCCCATCGTGCCGCGAACGGTGAGGCCGTGCGTGCGTGCGAGATCCGCGAGTGCACCGGCGTCGTCGGCGCGGACTCCGCACCGCGGGATGCCGACGTTGACGTCGATCAACACTTCGCGGATCCCGTTGCGCGCGGCGGCGACGACCGTCGCTTCGGAGTCGACGGCCACCGTGACGCGTGCGCCGCATTCGGCGAGCGCGCGCAGTCGCGCGTCGTCGACCGACTCGTTGGCGAGCAGGAGATCGTCGGTGAGCCCCGCGCGCGCGAGACCGAGCACCTCCCGGGGAGTCGCGGCGGTGAAGCCGTGGTGGCCGCGATCCGACTGTTGGCGCGCGAGGGCCGTGCACTTGTGCGCCTTCACGTGCGGGCGCAGGTGCGGGCCGGGCCGCGCCGCGGTCATCGTGTCGAGATTGCGGGTCAGGGCGAGGGTGTCGACGACCAGGGCCGGCGTCGGGAGTTCGGCAACGTGCATGCGCGAGGATGGCATGTGTCGCCCGTACCCGCCGAGGAGCGCCCGCCCACGGATCGCGACTGGTCCACGGGCGAGCTCCCGGCCACCCCGCAGCGATACTTCCTGATCCCGGCCGAGCGCTGGATCGAAGCGCCGGCCGAGTTGCGGGCGCTCGGCGCCGACCTGGGAATCGCGCTCGTCGCGTACAAGCGCCGCATCGGCCGGTACCTCCTCTGGCGGGCCGGTCCGGCGGCGGGCGCGGACGCCCGCTACATGGCGATCGCCGCCGACGATACCGACGAGCGGTGGACGTTCCGGTTGTTCGCCGACGGGTCGGGCGAGGGAAACGCGCCCGGTGGATCGCACACGCGCTTCCGAACGTGGAAGGAGGACCTGCGTGACGCCTCCGCAGCCTGAGGTCACGAACCCGTTCGCGGCTCCCGGAGCCGGCACGCTGTACGAGCGCGGCCGCCCGTTCCACCACCCCCGTTCGCTCGCACGAATCCGCGCGATCGTCGCCGATGCACCGGTCGAGCGCGCGCTCGATCTCGCCTGCGGCACCGGGATGTCGACCGTCGCGCTCGCCGATCACGCGGCGTTCGTCGTGGGCGTCGACGCCTCGGGCGAGATGCTGCGTGACGCGCGGCGCGCGCCGAACTGCAGCTATCTCCTCGGCCACGCAGAATCGCTGCCGTTTCCCGACGAGTCGTTCGACGCGGTCACGTGCTGCTCCGGCGTGCACTGGTTCGACCAGGCGCGGTTCTTCGCCGAAGCGCGGCGAGTGTTGCGCCCGGGAGGTTGGGTCGCGCTCTACGACCACTACTTCCTCGGAGAGATGGTCGGTGCGCCCGAGTTCGCGGAGTGGACCCGGGTCGCGCTGGAGCGGTATCCGCTGCCGCCGCGCAATCCCCAGGTGGGCGATCCGCACAGCATGATCCCGGCGGGCTTCGAACCGGTCGACGACGAATTCTTCGCCGACGACATCGCGCTCACCCAAGACCAGTTCTGCGACTACCAGCTGACGATCTCGACGTTCGTGGCGGCGGCGGAGCGAGGCACGCCGCGTTCGGTGCTCCGGGAATGGCTCGTCCAGTCGACCGAGCCGCTCTTCGCGGGCGCCGAGACCCGCATCGTCCGCTTCCTCGGCTCCATCACCTGTTCCCGCCGCACGTAGGGGATCCGACGCCGCGCGTCGGGAGGCTCGGGCGACTCGCTCGGAGCCGCGGTCGTCTACTTCGAGACGTCGATGACCATCTGCAGCCCGTTGTCGGGGTGGTAGGTCCACGAGACCGACCCGTCTGCCGTCCGCTGGGTGCCGTCGAGCGCGCGCGTCTCCACCATGCGAGCAGCGTCGGCGTTCGACCAGAGGCCGCTCTCGTTGCCTGCGGTCGCGAGTTGGGTCTCGCCGATCGACGCGCTGGTCACCGTCACCGCGATCACTCCGGCCGTCGATCCGTCGACCGTGCATCCCGACTGGTCCGGACTGCAGAGGTCCGCATTCAGGGCCCGAGCCTTCTCGACGGTCTTCTGCGCCACCGTCTGGGTGGGAGCGGCGACCTTCGGTTTGCTGCCGGAGCCCGCGTTGACCGCGACGACCGCCCCGATCACGATCAGCGCCAGCGCCAGGGCGCCGACTCCGATCCAGATGTTGTCTCGTACTCCTCGCCGCTCAGATCACCCGCGACGTGGAGTTGTGCGAGGCGCGCCAACTCGTCGACCAGGCTGGGCTGCACGTCGGCGGCATCGCCGGCCGGGTTTCGGAGGTCTCCCATACGACCGCCCTTCGATCAGGCACGCTGCGGTCGGGAAGTCGTGGTCCGGGCCGAGCGGGTGCGACGACCCACGCGTTGATGGCTTCACGATGCACGCGCTCCTGAGCCGCGTCCTAGTGCCTGAAGTCCTGATTCGGGGCGTATGTCCGCAGCGGGAGCATCGATCGCCCGCGCGCGGCCGCGGTCCGGCCGATTCGTCGGCCGGGGCGCGGCTCGTTACCCTGACCGTGGGAGTGAACGCTCCCATGATCAGGAGGAGCGGCGTGGCGTCCGACATCGAGATCCGGCCCGGCGCGGAGTGGAAGCCCCAGACCCCCGACGGCTTCACCGACGTCACCTACGAGACCGCCGAGGGGATCGGCAAGATCACGATCTGCCGGCCCGAGGTGCGCAACGCGTTCCGGCCGCGCACGCTCTTCGAGTTGCGCGACGCGTTCGAGCTCGCTCGCGACGATCCGAGAGTCGGCGTGATCGTGCTCACCGGCGAGGGGCCCGAGGCGTTCTGCTCCGGTGGCGATCAGCGCGTCCGAGGCGACGACGGGTACCGCGACGACCACGGCATCGGGCGGCTCAACGTGCTCGACCTCCAGGTACAGATTCGCCGCCTGCCCAAGCCGGTGATCGCGATGGTCGCCGGCTACGCGATCGGCGGCGGGCACGTGTTGCACATCGTGTGCGACCTCACGATCGCGGCCGACAACGCGCGCTTCGGCCAGACCGGCCCCCGGGTCGGGAGCTTCGACGGCGGCTACGGCTCGGGACTGCTCGCACGCATGGTCGGGCAGAAGAAGGCGCGTGAGATCTGGTACCTCTGCGAGCAGTACGACGCGCAGGCCGCCGCCGACATGGGTCTCGTCAACAAGGTCGTGCCACTCGCCGATCTCGAGATCGAGACCGTCGCGTGGGCGCGCCGGATGCTGCAGCACTCGCCGCTCGCGCTGCGGATGTTGAAGGCGTCGATGAACGCGGCCGACGACGGGCTCGCCGGCATCCAGCAACTCGCCGGCGACGCGACACTCCTCTACTACATGACCGAAGAGGCACAAGAAGGCAAGAACGCGTACCTCGAGAAGCGCCGCCCCGACTTCGACCAGTTCCCGAAGCGCCCGTGAACACCCCCGACCGAGCCGAACCGGCGTCGCTCTGGCAGGCCACACCTGCCGATCTGACGCCGGTTCGGATCTGGTGGGCGGGGGCGCGGCCGAAGACGCTCGGGGTCGCGTTCGCACCGGTGCTGGTCGGCACCGCGGCGGGTGCGCTCGGGCGGTCGGTCCGCTGGCCGCACGCGATCGCGGCCCTTGTCGTCGCGCTCGCGCTGCAGGTCGGCGTGAACTACGCCAATGACTACTCCGACGGTGTGCGCGGCACCGACAAGGCGCGGCGCGGGCCGATCCGGCTGGTTGCGAGCGGGCTGGCATCGCCGGCGGCGGTCCGCAACGCCGCGGTGGTCTCGTTCGCGATCGCGGCGGTAGTCGGCGGCGTCCTTTCGCTGGTGGTCGATCCGCGGCTCCTGCTGATCGGGCTCGCGGCGCTCGTCGCGGCGGTGACCTACACCGGCGGACCGAAGCCGTACGGGTACATCGGCCTCGGTGAGGTCATGGTCCTCGTGTTCTTCGGGTTCGTCGCGACCGTGGGCAGCGCGTACGTGCAGTACCGGCATCTGCCGGCCGCGGCATGGTGGGGCGCGCTGGCGGTCGGTCTGCCCGCGTGCGCGATCCTGCTCGCGAACAACGTCCGCGACGTCTCCTCCGACGTCGGCGCGGGCAAACGCACGTTGGCCGTGCGCATCGGCGCGCCCCGGGCGCGCGTGCTCTACGTCGGCTGCCTCGTCGGTGCGCTCGCCGCCGTCGGGGCGTGCGGAGCGGCGCACCCGTGGGCGCTCGTCGGGCTCGCGGCCGCGCCGCTCGCCATCGCGCCGGCGCGCCTGGTGCGCACCCGATCCGACCCCCCGTCGCTCGTCGCCGCGCTCGTGCGGACCGTCCGCTTCCAGCTCGCGCTGGCCGTGCTCCTCGCGGCCGGCCTGCGTGTCGGCTGATTCGATGCGGCTGCGACCTCAGCCGTGCGGCTACGACCTCCGGCCCTCGATCGCCCGTGCGGACTCGCTCGACGAACCGGGCCTGCGGTCTGCGCCTGGCCCGGCCCTCTATCGCACGGCTACGTCTCCTCGCGGTCCGGGCCTCCGGATCTGCGCCTGGCTAGCCGTGCTCGGTCGCGAACGCGGTGATGAGGCCGCCGAGCACCTCGGGTTGCTCGAGCGGCAGCGCGTGGCCGCCGTCGAGCTGCACGAAGCCGACCTGCGGGTGCATGCGCTCGAGCATGCGGCGCGCGATCGCCGTGTACTTCTCGTCGCGAGTGCCGGTCACGAGCAGCACCGGCATCGTCAGTCGTGGCACCTCGCTCCACATGGGTTCCATCGCGCCGGCACCGAGCCGCCGGAGGCACGCGGCCAGGAACTCGGGAGTGAGCCGGCGCCGATCGGCCAGGCCCGGCGCCTCGGGCGGGACGCTCGCGAACATCGGCTGCGCCAACCAACTCTCGAGGAACGCGCCCACACCGTCGCGTTCGACGCTGTCGGCGAGCAGCTCGTCGGCCTCGACGCGCGCGGCGCGCTCTTCGCGATCGACGATCCCCGGAGACGTGCTCACGAGCACGAGCCCGCGCACGAGCTCGGGCTGATCGAGCGCGAGTCGCAGACAGAGCCGACCGCCCATCGAGTAGCCGACGTAGATCGCGCGGTCGCCGGCCGCGCCGATCGCGCGCGCAGTCGATGCGAACGTTCCCGGTGGCGGCACCTCGAGCGATCGCACGTCGCACGACGTTCGCACGACGTCGGCGGAGCGGCGCCACGAGCTCGCGGTCTGGGTGAAGCCGGGAACGAGAACGACTCGAGGTCGGGCCACGGTTGCATTCTTGCGCGCGGTCGGCGGGCGTGACCGGACGAGACGTCACCGCGGCGTTCGCGGCAGCACTCGTCGACGAGTGGGCGCGCTCCGGTGTGACCGACGCGGTCATCGCTCCCGGGTCGCGGTCCGCGCCGCTGTCGCTCGCACTCGCGCGCGACGGTCGCCTGCGGGTCTTCGTGGTCGTCGACGAGCGGTCCGCGGCCTTCCGGGCGTTGGGCCTCGGCCTCGCGACCGGCCGGCCGGCCGTGCTGGTGTGCACCTCGGGAACCGCGGCCGCGAACTTCCATCCGGCAGTCGTGGAAGCCGCCTACGCTCGGGTGCCCCTGCTCGTGTGCACCGCCGACCGGCCCCCGGAGCTGCGCGACACCGGCGCCGGCCAGGCGATCGACCAGACGCGCCTCTACGGCGACGCGCCCCGTTGGTTCTGTGACCCCGGCGCGCCGGTCGACGAGCCCGGGTCGGGCCCGACGTGGCGCGCGCTCGCGTGCCGCGCGTTCGCGGAGGCGATGGGACCTCCGGCCGGACCGGTACACCTCAATCTCCCGTTCCGGGAGCCGCTCCTGCCGACCGGGGAGCCGTACACCGACGCGCCGGGCCGCGCCGACGGGCAGCCGTGGACGCGCTCGACCGTGGGGACGCGCGCGCCGCGACCGGCCGACGTGGCGCGTGTCGCCGAGCTCGTGCGCGCACATCCTCGTGGTCTGCTCGTCGCCGGGTGGGGTGCACTGGTCACGCCGGCGACTGGCGCGCGATTCGCCGCCGCGGCCGGGTGGCCGGTGCTCGCCGACCCGGTCTCCCAGCTCCGGTGCGGCGACTCCGCGGTCTCGACGTACGAATCGCTGCTGCGCGCTCCCGGCTTCGCCGACGCGCACCGTCCCGATCTCGTCGTGCGCGTGGGTGCGGCGCTGACCAGCAAGGTCGCGACCGCGTGGCTCGATCCCGAGGTCGCGCAAGTGTCGGTCGATCCCGACGACGCGTGGCTCGACCCGCGGCACGCGGCCGGAGAGCGAGTCGCGGTCGACGCGGAGGCGTTGCTCGGCGCGGTGGCCGCCGCGTTGGGCGCACCACCGGCCGGAACGCGTGAGTGGTTCGACGACTGGTTGCGGCTCGAGCGCGACGCCCGGGCTGCCATCGACGCCGTGCTCGACGCGCCGCGCGAGCCGTGTGAGGGCCAGGTCGCCCGTGACGTCGCGGCGGCGCTGCCGCCCGGGTCGACACTGGTCGTGGCTTCGAGTGTCCCGGTGCGGGCACTCGAGTGGTGCATGGCGCCTCGTGAGGGTCTGCGGATCCTCGCCAACCGCGGCGCGAACGGCATCGACGGTTTCGTGTCGACGGTGATCGGCGTCGCCCACGGCGGGCGCGGGCCCACGGTCGGTCTGAGCGGGGACCTGAGCTTCCTGCACGATGCAAACGGGCTGAACGGCGAGCATCGACTGCCCGACGGCGCGTCGGCCACGCTCGTTGTGCTCGACAACGACGGCGGCGGGATCTTCTCGTATCTCCCCCCGTCGGAGTTGGCGGAGTTCGAGGAGCTCTTCGCGACGCCGCAACATCTCGATCTGGTCGACGTCGCGCGTGCGCACGGCGCGAACGCGGAACGGATCGACGACGCGCGCAAGCTCGTCGAGGTGCTCGCGTCGCCCGCGCCGAGCTCGACCGGAGTGCGCGTGTTCGTGGTACCGCTCGATCGTCACGCGAGCGTGGCGCGTCATCGCGAGATCTGGGATGCAGTCGCGGCGGTCGTACGCGATCGGGGCTAGCGTTCGCGATCTGTGGTCGCGCGATCGTGGAGTCAGGTCAAGACTCGTCCGGCAACCGGCGGCATGTTCCGAAGTGGCGCCGGCAAGCGGCGACGCGCCGATCCCGATCTGCCGGCGCCGGCCGCGAGCGTCGAGCCGGAAGCGCCGATCATTCACGCGGTACGCGCCGGCGAATCGTCACCGGCGCGTTGGCCATCGTTCGCGCCTCCGAACTACGAAGGTCAGCTGCGCGAGGAGTTCCAACGCGCGCTCGCCGAGGAGCGCGTCGCGCTGACGCGGGCCGACTGTCGCTTCACACAGTCCGTCGAGCTCCCCGGCGGTGAGGTCATCGACGGACCCTGGGACCTGCGCGGGCACGAGCTCGAGTTCCTGGGCGGTGTCGATCTCGCCGGCCGGCGGGTCTTGGAGCTCGGCCCCGCGACGGGCGCGCTCACGTACTTCATGGAGCGGAGCGGCGCCGAAGTCGTCTCCTTCGACGTCGGGTACGACGTGTCGATCGATCTCTACCCCGCGCCCGGCAGTGCCGACACCCGCAAGTTGCGCTTGGACCACGCGCGTACGACCAACGAGGTGCAGAACTCCTGGTGGTACCTGCACCGCGCGTTCGCGTCGTCGGCCCGGATCGTGTACGGCGACTTCTACGCGTTGCCGGGCGACCTCGGCGAGCACGACGTGTCGGTGTTCGCGGCCACGCTGTTGCATCTCCGGAGCCCGATCGCCGCGCTCGAGGCGGCCGCGCGGCACACGCGTGACACGATCGTGGTCACGGAGCCGTGGGGGTTCGGGCGCGAGTCGATGCACGACAACGTGATGAAGATGTTCCCCTTCGGCGAGGCCGGGCGCTGGACCCTCTGGTGGGCCATCTCCGCGGGCGCCGTCGTGCAGATGCTCGACACGATGGGGTTTCGCGACGCTCGCGTGATCGAGCACACCCAGCGGCACCGCTTCGGCCACCTCGCCGACGCGCCCTACGACGACGTCGAGATGTACACCGTGGTCGCGCAACGCGCGTAGCAGCCGTCGCGTCGGTGTTCAGACCCGAACGAGCGCCCGCAACATCGGTTCGAGCTTCGCCTGGGTCTCGGCCCACTCGGCGTCCGCTCGTGAGCCCGCGACGATGCCGGCGCCGGCGTGGAGCCGGGCCCGGGTGCCGTCGGTCTGCGCGCCGCGGAGCGCGACGACGAACTCGCCGTCACCCCGAGCATCGACCCAGCCGCAGGGCCCCGCGTACAGGTCACGGGGCGTCGGCTCGAGGCGGGAGATCGCGGCCAGGGCGGTAGCCCGCGGGGTACCCGCAACCGCCGGGGTCGGGTGCAGCGTGAGCGCAAGATCGACCGCCGAGATCTCGAGGTCGAGCACTCGGGCGGTGATCGTGGTGGCCAGGTGCGCGAGGTCGGCGAACGCGACCGATTCGGCCGGGTGCACGATCGCGTCGGCGCACGTGGGCTGCAGCGCGTCGACCACCGCGTCGACGACGAGCTGATGCTCGCGCGCGTCCTTGTCGGAGCGGAGGAGCGCCGCCGCGTGCGGTCCGGTGCCGGCCATCGGCCGCGCGGTTACCGCGGTGCCGGCTCGCCGCACGAGCAGCTCCGGGCTCGCGCCCACGAACCCGTTGTCGACGTAGACGATGCAGCCGGGCTGGGTCGCGTGCAGCCGATCGGCGATCGCCGCGATGTCGAACGGCTCGGTCGCGTCGATCACGACCTCGCGTGCGAGCACGACCTTCTCCGCCGCGCCCGTGTCGATGAGCGCAAGGACGGCCGCGACGTTGGCCTCCCACGCGTCGGCGTCGGTGATCTGGGCGATGGTGAAGCGCGCCGGCGTCGTCGATCTCGCAATCGCGCGAACCGGCGCGGGCGCGGAGAACGGCTCGATCGTCGTGCACCAGGAGCGGCCGGCGGCGTCGCGTTCGACGACGCGCGCCGGCACGATCATCCGGCCGCCGCCCGCGAACGGCAGCGCACCCACGGCCCGCGGCCCGATCGGACGGCGTGACTCCGGTGCGTCCAGGTCGCGCAAGTCGCCGGTGTGCGTGATCGAGCGCAGCGTCGTGACCGCGTTCGCCGGCTCCACGACCGCGGCAACGCCGGCGGTCACGAAGCCGCGCGGTCCGTCGAGCCACGCGGTTCCGTCGGCGCCGAGGTGCGCGAGCAGGTTTGCCGCATCGTCGAGCGGCTCGGTGTGCGCGACGAGTCGCGGCCGGTGCGGGGCGAGGCCGGTGTCGGCGGGCGTCACGCGCGTGTCCCGGTGATCAGTTGCGCGGCACCGGCGCCGAGTGCGCGATGAGCGACGTCGACGAAGCCCGCCGCGCCGACGATGCGCAACAACTCCGAACGCGGCGGCAGGTACGCGGTCGACGCCGGGAGGTAGGCGTACGCGCTCCGGTCGGAGAGCAGGCCGCCGACGAACGGCACCACCCGGCGGAACCACAACCCGTGCACGGCCCGCGCCGGTGCGCTGGTCGGCTCGCCGACGTCGATCAGGGCGATGCGGCCTCTCGGCCGGACGACCCGCGCGCACTCGGAGAGCACACTGGCGAGGTCGACGAAGTTCCGGAGCGCGAACCCGCACGTGAGCCCGTCGAGCGCGTGGTCGGCGAAGGGGAGACTCGTGGCGTCGGCGCGCACCAGCGGCGCGTCGGTACGCGCCGCGGCGAGCATGCCCGCCGAGAAGTCGACACCGATGGGCCGGTACCCGTTGTCGGCGAGTGTGCGGCACAGGTCGCCGGTGCCGCACGCGAGGTCGAGCACGCGCGCGCCCGACACGAGCTCGAGCGAGCGCACCGCGGCGCGTCGCCAGGAAACGTCGAGCCGGAAGGTCAGGAGCCGGTTGAGCAGGTCGTAGCGAGGCGCGATCCGGTCGAACATGTCCTCCACGACGCGTGCCTTCTCCGCGCCGCGCGGCAGGAGGTCGTTCGTGTCGATCACGTCGGGAGCCTCGACTGCGAGCTCGGGCGGCGCGTCTCGAGGCGCCTCGCGGCCTCGGCGCTCGCGGCGGCCAGCTCGTGCGCCTCGCCCACGGATTCGAGGTGTTCCTGCGCGACCGCGAGCAACACCCGCCGGAAGTGGTGCTCGACGAGCGCCGTCACTGCCGGCAACAGCGTGCGGAACGCTTCGACGAGCTGTTGCGCCTTCACGTCGTCGGAACGGCCGGACGCCCGCAGCGGCGTGCGTACGTAGCGGTCGAAGAGCGCGACGGCCTGCTCGGCGATGTCGTGCGTGGCCGCGTTGTGCTCGCGGGCGAGGGCGAGCAGATCGGAGAGCGGGAAGCCGGTCTCGAGCAGCGCGAGCCCGGCCCGCACGACCTCGACGTCGCTCGTCGTGTACCGCTCGTCGCCGTCGTGGATGCGCGGCACGAGCAATCCCTCGCGCGACACCGCTTCGAGCAGCGCGGGCGGCACACCCGACCGCTCGGCCAGCTCGGCGAG
>CAZLEC010000003.1:0-27018 GCA_964558245.1 uncultured Burkholderiales bacterium
CACCGAGTCGAGCGCGTGCCCGCGCGATCAGGTTGCCGCGCAGCGCGAAACCCCCGGTGAGCGCGAGCAGCACGATCATGATGACGCCGCCGATGAACTGCGCGGCCGCGAACTGCCATCCCATCAACACGATCAACACGATCCCGAGCTCGATCACGAGGTTCGTCGACGCGAACATGAACACCATCGCCGAGACGAAGTCGGCGCCCTTTTGGAAGAGCGACTTGGCCATGGCCGACGCCGCGTACGAGCAACTCGACGAGACCATGCCGAAGCCCGAAGCACGGGCGATCGAGGCGGGTCGGTGATCACCGAGCACGCGCTGCATCTCGTCCTTGGAGACGAAGGCCTGCACCGCGCCCGACAGGCCGAAGCCGAGCACCAGCGCCCACAGCGTCTCCCAGAACATGAAGAACGCCTCCCGGAGGCTGTTCCCGATGTCGGGCAGCGACACGAACGCGAGCGCGCGCAGCAGGTTCACCGGTGTCTCACGACTTGACCAACCGAGCGACTGCGGCCGATGCCTCTGCGATCTTGTCCTGCGCGGTGGCGCCGCCCTTGCCGATCGCGTCGGCAACACAGGTGCTCAGGTGCGCGTCGAGCAACTCCAGCGCAACCGCTTGGAGCGCCTTCGTGGCCGCCGACACCTGGGTGAGCACGTCGATGCAGTAGGCGTCCTCTTCGACCATGCGCTGGAGGCCGCGCACCTGGCCCTCGACCCGGCGCAGCCGGCGCTGCACGTCGTCCTTCTTCTGGCCGTACCCCGTCATCCGCACTCCTCGCCGCACTCGATTGCCCTACCCCCCTAGGGTATCAGGTGCACGCGCGCGACTCGTTGCGCGACACCCGGTCGGCGCACGAAGATGCACACGTGACGTATTCCGTCGTGGCCCGTGATCCGGAGACCGGAGCGTTCGGGGTCGCCGTGCAGTCGCACTACTTCTCGGTCGGCGCGGTCGTGCCGTGGGTCCAGGCCGGCGTCGGCGCCGTCGCGACGCAGGCGTCCGCAGAACCGAGCTACGGACCGCTCGGACTCGAGCGGATGCGCGCCGGCGAGTCGGCGGCGGCCGCGCTCGCCGCGCTGGTGGCCGCCGACGCCGGGCGCGACACGCGCCAGGTCGCGATGGTCGACAACCGCGGCGAGGCCGTGGCTCACACCGGTTCGGCCTGCGTGGCGCACGCCGGCGCTCGCGGCGGACCGGGATGGTCCGTACAGGGAAACATGTTGCGCAGCGCCGGCGTCCCGGACGCGATGGCCGAGGCGTTCGCGGGCGCCTCCGGCGATCTGCTCGACCGACTGCTCGCGACACTCGATGCGGCCGAGGCGGCCGGCGGCGACGTTCGCGGGCAGCAGTCGGCGGCGCTCCTCGTGGCGATGCCCGCACCCGACGGCACCATCACGACCGGCGCGGCACTTCGTCTCCACGTCGAGGATCACGAACGTCCGCTCGTGGAATTGCGGCGCCTCGTGAACATGCGCCGTGGCTACGAGCTCCTCGACGCCAGCTTCGTACGCGTGCAGACCGGAAACCTCGACGGGCTCGTGCCCGAGCTGGAGCGCGCGCTCGAGCTCGCGCCGACGAGCGACACCATCCGCTTCCGCCTCGGCGCGGCCCTCACGTTGTTCGGTGATCCCCGAGGCCGGCCGATGCTCGACGAGCTGTTCGCGCAGAACCCGGGTTGGCGCGAGCTGATCCCGCGCCTCGCGGCAGTCGGCGAGATTCCCGATATTCCGGGCGCGGTCGAACTACTGACCGGCCCCGCGTAACCCCAGTGCGTCGGCCGCAGCCGTGAGCGCCGTCAGGTGGTCGTCAACGGTTCCCAACCCCGCGTTCATCGTGTTGATCGACAGGTGGGTCGCGCCGGCCGCGCGCCAGCGCCCCACGTGGTCGACCAACTTGTCGACGCCGTCGGCGGTCCAGCTCACGCGACCCTCCAGGCCGAGCGTTCCCGGGTCACGGCCCGCAGCCCGCGCGGCATCGTCGACGATCGCGCGCGCGGCATCGAGGTGCGGGCCGGGCGGCACCTGCGGGAACCAGCCGTCGGCGAGGCGGCCGACCCGGCGATACGCCGGCTCCGAAGCCGCGCCGAACCAGATCGGGATCGGTTGTTGCACCGGCCGCGGCGCGAGGCCGGCGCCGATGACGCGCTCGTACTGTCCGTCGTGGGTGACGGATCGCTGCGTGAACAGCTCCCGCAGCAGCTCGACCTGCTCGCCGACCCGCCGGCCGCGGTCGGAGAAGTCGGCGCCGAGCGCCTCGTACTCGACCGCGTTCCAGCCGAGGCCGATGCCGAGCCGGAAACGACCGTTGGTGAGAACGTCGACCTCGGCGGCCTGCTTCGCGACGAGCGCGGTCTGACGTTGGGGCAAGATGATGATCCCGGTCACGAGCTCGAGCGCCGTGAACGCCGCGAGGTAACCGAACAAGACGAACGGCTCGTGGAACATCGTGTCGATGTCGTACGGGCCCCGCCACGGTTGGTGCACCGCGGGATCGGCCCCGAGCACATGGTCGTAGGCGAGTAGGTGCTCGAAGCCGAGCTCTTCGACCCGCGCCGCGTACTCACGAATCGCGCCGCGATCGGCACCGATCTCGGTCTGCGGGAACACGACACCGACACGCATGGTCGGGTGCACATTAGGCCCGGTGCCGGCTACTCGTCGGCGCGGAGCGCGCCCGCCGGGCGAAGGCGCCCGGCGCGCCGGGCCGGCGCGGTCGTCGCGACCAGCGACGCGACGATCACCGCGGCCACAATCGCGACGAGGGGCACGATCGGCAGGCTGAACGCAAGGCGCCGGCCCAGTCCACCACTCGCCCCGAGCCGCCACGCGAGCACCACGCCCGTGACGACGCCCACGCCGATCCCCTCGAACGCGATCACCGCCGCCTCGACGCGGAACGCGCGCCGCACGATTCCGCCGCGGAACCCCAGCGCGCGCAGCATCGCGATCTGCCGGCGCCGCTCGCGTACGCGATCGACCATCAGCACGCCGATGCCCACGAGGTCGGCGAGCAAGCCGACGCTCGCGTAACCCGCGCCGATGTCGAGGAACTGGCGCTGCGCGGTGAGCGTGTCACCGGCGAGGGTGCGGAACGACCGGGCGTAGGCACCGTTGGGAAGGTGCGTCCCGTCGACGATCGCGGCCACCACTTCGTTGTTGGTGCCCACCCCGGTCTGCACGTAGAGCAGGTTGGCCGGAGCCGGGCCGCCGCCGAGGTCGTCGGCCACCGCGCGAGCCGCGTACACGTGATCGACGCCCGCCCACCGCGCCTGCTCGACGACTCCGACGACGGTGAGCGATCGGCTCCGGCCGGTGAGTGGATCGGCCACGTCGACCCGGTCGCCGACGCGCACGGACCTCCCGGGAAGCCCGCTCTGGAGATCGGCGCGCAGATCGGACCCGACGATCACCGAGCCCGGATCGCGAGCGACCGCTTCGAACCGCGCTTCACCGCGCGCGCCGGCGAGCGGGGGCGAGCCGTGACCGACGAAGGCATCGTCGAAGCCGACGACGGTCACGGGCACCGGCGCCGTCGACGCACCGTCGCGAAGTTCGCCGTTGATCGCGCTCGTCTCAACGACCCGGGTGACACCGGGGAGCTGCGCGACGTCCCGAGTGGGAACCGGCCTCGTCGCGTCCGACGACACCTCGAGCGCGGCCGCGCCGCCGAGCCGGTGGGCCACACCGTCGACGTTGTGGCTGTAGAGCTGCCCGACAGTGAGGAGCAGCGTCAGCGTGAAGACCGCGACCGCGAACATCGACACGATCAGGGTCGTGCGCCGGGGTGCGGTCCGCGAGTACGCGAGGCCGAGCCCGGCCGCCAGGCCCCTCCGACCCCGGGGATCCGACACCCGCCGGGTGAGGGCCGCGTGGTTCACGCTCACGACCGCCACCGCGGCCGCGCACATCACGATGCCCTCGGTCGCGATCGTCGCGAGGTCGAGCCCGGAGAACGCGTGGCGCACCACGGTGACCACCAGTGCCGACCATACGAACACCGACGCGGCGGCGACCGAGACCACCCAACGCGTGCGACCCGGACCGTGGACCAGCGTCACCATCCCGATCGCGCAGATCGCGGGTCCGGCAACGCTCGCGACGCCGTTGGCGGTGACGAGTCCGGCAACGAGTGTCGCGATCCCGGCCGCGGCGAGCGCCGCGCCGAGCACGCGCCAACGGCGCATCGCGAGCGCACGCGGCGGGTCGGCGAGGCCCTTGATCATGCGAACGATGTTGCGGCGCGACATCACGATTGCGGCCGTGACCATCACGACGAGCGCGGCCAGGAATCCGACCGCACCGGCCGCCACGACGCTCGACGCCCGCGCCGAGAACACCAGCTCGACGCGGCCCGCAGTCTGCGTCGCGAACACGCTGCGGGCGGACACGACCACGAGGTCGGCGAGACCCGCGCCGAGACCCGCACCGGCGACGGCGCCCATGATCGCGTACAGCCAACCTTCGAGTGAGAGCGCCGCGATCTGGCGCGCCCGACGGAGCCCGTTGGCGCGCAAGATGCCGAAGGCCCGGGCCCGATCACGGGCCAGCATGAGCGCAGTGAGCACCAGTAACAACAGGCCGGCTACCGCGCTGAAGAACCCGAACGCGCGGAAGAGCTGGGTGAACCGGCTGCTGCGCGCGTCGGCGTCGGCGAGCAGCAGCTGCTTCACGGGCTGCACCCGCGCGTCGACGCCTCGCGGCAACACGGTGCGCAGGTGCGCCGACACCCGCGCGCTCTCTGCCGCGTCGTAGGGTCGGCGCGGCCCGTTGGAGATCGCGAGCACCGACACCGGCGCCACGGAACCCGTCGCGCCCCGCGCCTGGCGCAGCATCGACGCGATCGTGCCCGGCGGGACGAACAGGTTGAGCGACAAGCTCCCGAAGCTCTGCGCGACCGGTGCCAACCCGGCGACACCGAGCCGGGGCACGACGCGATCGATGATGAACGTGCGCGACACGCCGTAGGCCTCGACCGTCATGCGGTGTCCGGGCGCGATCGACGTCCAGTCGGCGAGATCGGCGCCGATCACGGCGCGGTCGCCGGTCGGGGTCGCCCCGCTGATGCCGGTCGCGGCCGGATCGCCGCCGAACCGCGCGGCCTGCGCGAAGTCGACCTCGAGCACCTGCGCCTGCGCGACGCGGGCAACGAAGTCCCTGCCGACCACGGTGGTCGAGAGGCTGAGCAACGGCAGCGTTCCGAGCCCCTGACCGGCCGTCGACCGGTCGATCGCCGACTGCACCAACCTTCCGGAAGCGAGGCCGCTCGTGAGCACTTCCTCGTCGACCGGACCGAGCTGCGTCACGGCCGAGCGCCGCACTGACGCCCGCAAGGAGTCGCCGACCACGCCCGCGCTCGTGATCACCGCGGTCGCGATCACGACGCCCGACACGATCAGCACGCTCTGCGCCCGGCGCCGGAGCGGGTTGCGGAAGGCCAGCGAACGGAGCTCCGGCCTTGCTGCCGCTACACCCACGAAGCCGACACACGCCGCGACCGTCACCGCGACGAGGACCCACGCCGTCATGTCACACGATCTGCTCGGACACGATGCAGCCGTCGCGAAACTCGATGCGCCGGTCGGCGCGCTCGGCGAGGGCCGGGTCGTGGGTCACGAGGATCAGGGTGGTGCCGTCGCGGTGGAGCTCGACGAGGAGATCGAGCACCTGCTCGGCCGACTTCGTGTCGAGATTGCCCGTGGGTTCGTCGGCCCAGACGATGCGCGGGCGCTTCGCGAACGCGCGGGCGATCGCGACGCGCTGTTGCTCGCCGCCCGAAAGCTGGTCGGGATGATGGCCGAGCCGGTGCCCCATCGCGACCCGCTCGAGCGCCGTGCGCGCCGCGTCACGCGCCACCTTCGGCGCCGTGCCGGTGAGCACCATCGGCAGCGCGACGTTCTCCTGCGCGGTGTACACCGGGAGCAGGTTCGCCGATTGGAACACGAAGCCCATCGACTGCGCGCGCTGATCGGTCCGTTCCGCATCGGTCATCGCCGCGAGATCGACACCGTCGACCACGACGGAACCGGCGTCGACCTCGTCGAGACCCGACAGGCAATTGATCAACGTCGTCTTGCCCGAGCCCGAGCGGCCGGTGATGGCGAGGAATTCGCCGGCACGCACCGTGAGGTCGACGACCACCACCGCGTGCACGACCTCGGCGCCGGTGCGGTACGACTTCTGTACGCCGGTCGCCACGAGCAGGTCGGGCGTCGACCCGGGCGCCGGCGTCAACTCGAGCCCATGTCGGGGATCGTGCCGTGCAGCAACGGGTTCGCCTTCGATCCCGTCTGGCAGAGATGGATCGTGAGCGGACCGGTGTAGCCGGCGTCGGGATCCTCGACCATCACCTCGGACAGGCGGTTGACGTTCAGCTGGGTGAACTTCGATCGGATGCACGCCTTCTGCGGTGCAGAAAGATCCGACGGAGCGAAACGCATGTAGAGGTCGAGCACATAGTTGTACGCGCAGTTGAGGTAGTCGGTCATGACGAGCTGACGGAGATCCTTGTTCTCGATCTGCGCCATGTCGTTCGCGATCTCGTCGACCGTCGGATTGAGCACGACCACGCGCGCCACGCACGCGACCTGCGCCGGACTGGGCGACGTGGGCTCGTTGTCGGGATCGACCAGCCGGCGGGCCTCCGCGAGCTGCGCGGCCGTGAAGCCGCCGCTGCCGCCCGAGCCGGTGCTCGGAGGCGGGCTGCTCGGCTTCGCGCTGCCGCCGCACCCGGCGAACACGAGCACGGCCGCGACCGAGAGCAATACCGCGAAGCGCCTGCCCGCCACGTCACGCGCGCTGTCCGTGATCCTGCTGCCCGGCATCCGGACAGTGTGCCAGGACCCGGTACTCACTTCGCTTCAGGCGCCCGAGCGGGGAGAGAATGCGCCCCGTGGCGAGCGCGATCGGAATCGACATCGGAACCACCAATCTGAAAGTGGCGTTGGTTGCCGACGATGCGAGCGTGATCGGCGCCGCGCAACGGCCGCTCGCCGTGCGTCACGGTCCGGGAACCGCGGAGCAAGACGCCGACGAGATGTGGAACGAGCTGGTGTCGGCGGTCCGTGAAGTCACCGCGGCACATCCCGCCGCGGCCGCCGGCGTCGTCGCGTTGGCGGTGTGCAGCCAGTACTCGTCGATCGTGCCGGTCGACGCGAACGCGAAGCCGGTCGCGCCGATGTTGATGTGGCAGGACCATCGAGGCACCGACCATTCGTTCGAGATCATGAGCCGCGACGAGCGCGCCTTCATGGCGTTCGTCGAGCGCCATGGCATCCCCCCGATCGGCAGCGGGCTCTCGCTGGGCCACATCCTGCACTTCCAGATCGACCGGCCCGACGTGCACGCGGCGACGCGCGCGTACGTCGAGGCGATGGACTACGCGACCGCGCGTCTCACCGGCCGTATCGTCGCGTCGCAGCACACCTCGTTCATGGTGCAGTGCTGCGACAACCGCGCACTCGGCGCGACGACCTACGACGACGAGCTCGTGGCAATGGCCGGCGTCGACGCGTCGCGCCTCCCGCCGTTGATCCGTGTCGACGACGCCGTCGGGCCGCTCCTGTCCGAGATCGCGTCCACACTCGGGCTCCCGGACTCGGTGCTCGTCTACGCGCCGACCAACGACACGGCCGCGGTCGCGGTCGCGACCGGCGCGTTCACCGAAGGTCGCGCCGGTCTGGCGATCGGCACCACGAGCGTGCTCGTCGACGCGGTTGGCGAATTCCGCACCGACCTCGAGCACCAGATCCTCTCGATGCCCGGTCCGTACGCCGACCGCTACGTCGTGTGCGCCGAGAACGGCCTCGGCGGCAAGCTCCTCGAACACGTGCTCGAGCGGGTCGTGTACGCAGGTGACGCGTTGGGCGATCACCGGGTCGACGATGCCTACGCGCGGCTCGATGCCGCGCTCGGCGCGACCGAGGCCGGGGCCGGCGGCGTGATGTTCCTGCCGTGGCTCGGCGGATCGCTCGCACCGGTCGCGAGTGGCTCGATCCGGGGCGGCTTCGTGCACATGTCGCTGGAGACCGGCCGGGCCGACCTCGTGCGCGCGGTCGTGGAGGGCGTCGGGCACAACCTGGGCTGGCTGCTGCCCTACGTCGAGACCTTCACCGGCGAGGACATCCGCGAGATCGTGTTCGTGGGCGGCGCGGCCCGGTCGGCGCAGTGGTGCCAGGTGCTGGCCGACGTGCTCGGCCGGCGCGTCTCGCCGCTCGCCGACCCCGACGGCGGCGCGGCGCGGGCGATGGCCCTCCTCGCGCTCGAGCGCCACGGGGTGTGCTCCCGAGCGGATCTCGACCGCGCGGCGACGGCGACGACCGCCGCGTTCGAACCCGACCCCGCGCGCCACGACCGCTACGCATACCGTCAGGTCCAATTCGAGGCCGCACACGCGGCGCTCCTCCCGATCAGCGAGGCCCTCTCGACATGACTTCCAGCTTTCCGTACGCAGAGACTCACGACGTGATCCGCGGCATGCCCTCCGAGGGACGGAGCCGCGAGGCGATCATCGCCGAGCTCACCGAGTTCGCGCGCCGCGAAGACGCGACGTGGGAGACCGGCAAGTGCTCGGGCACGATGTATTGCGGCGACCACGCCCACTACGACTTCATGGGTCGCGCCTTCGATCTGTTCGCGCACGTCAACGCGCTGCAACGCGACATGTGCCCGAGCATGACGAAGTTCGAGGGCGAGATCATCGCGATGACACTCGACTTGCTGCACGCGGACGCGATCGCCGACGGCTCGCCGGCCGGACTCGTCACGTCGGGTGGGAGCGGGAGCATCCTGCACGCGGTGCTCGCCTACCGCGAGCACGCCCAGCAGACGCGCGGTATCGAGCGCCCCAACTTCGTGAAGCCGGAGACCGGTCATCCCGCATTCGACAAGGCGTGTCATCTGCTCGGCGTCGAGCTCCGCCGCGCCCCGATCGATCAAAAGACCGCGACGGCCGACGTCGACGCGGTGGCCGGCCTCATCGACGCGAACACGATCGCGATCATGGGCTCGGCCTGCAACTACGGCTACGGCACCGTCGACCCGATCTCGGCGCTCTCGGACCTCGCGCTCGAGCGCGGCGTCGGCCTGCACGTCGACGGGTGCCTCGGAGGGTTCATCCTCCCGTGGGGTCAGGAGCTGGGTTACGACATCCCGCTGTTCGACTTCCGGGTGCCGGGAGTGACGTCGATCTCGGCCGACACGCACAAGTACGGCTACGGCTTCAAGGGGTCGTCGGTGCTCGCCTTCCGTGACAAGTCGCTGCGAAACAGCCAGTACTTCTTCATGACCGACTGGACCGGCGGTAAGTACGCGTCGCCGGGCATCGAAGGCTCACGCTCGGGTGGACTGCTCGCGGCCACGTGGGCGGCGATGGTGAGCATCGGCCGCACCGGGTACCTGGAGTACGCCCGCCGGATCTTCGAGACGGCGTTCACGATGCAGGACGCGGTGCGCTCGCACCCGGAGCTCCGCATCATCGGCAACCCGACGTTCTGCTTCAGCTTCACGAGCGACGAGTTCGACATCTACCACGTCAACGACTTCATGCGGACGAGGGGCTGGCGCTTCAACGGTCAGCAGTACCCGAACGCGATCCACATGGCGGTCACCCGGCCGCAGACGCAACCGGGGGTGGCCGAAGCGTTCGCCACCGATCTCGCCGAGGCGGTCCCGTACGCGGTCGCGCACAAGGGCGAGAAGCCGGCGAGCGGCGCGATCTACGGCGGTGTAGAAGGGGGCATGACCGACGAGGCCGACGACTTCATACGCTCCGTGATGGCCGACATGCTCGACAAGCACCAGAGCCTCCCCCGATGAGGGCCAGGCGCAGAACGGAGGCCCGGACGCGGACCCGCGTCCGCCCGGGCGATCGAGGGCCGGAGGTCGTAGCCGCATGAGCACAGCATCCTTGTGCACCCACCTCGACGCGATCGCCGACGTCGAGCCGAGCGGCAACGGCTGCGTCGAGTGCCTCCTCACCGGCAGCCGGTGGGTTCACCTCCGGCGATGCACCAAGTGCGGGCACATCGGCTGCTGCGACCAGTCGCCCGGCAAGCACGCGACCGGGCACTTCCACGAGACGGCGCACCCGCTGATCCAGTCGTACGAGCCGGGCGAGGACTGGTTCTGGTGCTACATCGACGAGATCGCGTTCGAGGACGACGATCCCGCGCCCAGCCCGTCGCACACCTGATGCGGGGCCGGCTGCTCGTCGGGATGCTGATGTGCCTGCTCGGCGCGGTGTGGTTCATGCAAGGGATCGGGGTGCTCAAGGGCTCGTTCATGACCGGTGAGGCCTTCTGGACCGTGGTCGGAGTGATCCTGATCGTGTTCGGGGTGCGAATGATCGTGCGAGGTGCGCGGCCGGGTGGGCGTCCGGCGTCGGGCACTGACTAATTTCGCTCCCGATCTGGAGGTCACGCGATGGTTTCGGTGTCTGCCACTGCGCTCGATTCACTCCGCAAGCAGTTCGGCGGCGAGCTGCTCGTCGGAGGTGACCCCGGCTACGACGAAGCCCGCGCCTTGTGGAACGGCGACATCGACCGGCGGCCCGCGCTGATCGCGCGCGCCACGAACGCCGAAGACGTTGCCGCGGCAGTGCCCTTCGGCCGCGAGCAATCGCTCGAGATCGCCATACGCGGCGGCGGCCACAGCTTCGCCGGCCACGGAGTGGTCGACGCCGGCTTGATGATCGACCTCAGCCCGATGCGCGCCGTCACGGTCGATCCCGCCACGCGCCGGGCGCGGTGCGGCGGCGGCACGACCTGGGCCGATCTCGACGCGGCCACGCAGGAGCACGGCCTCGCGGTTCCCGGCGGGGTGATCAGCCACACCGGCGTTGCCGGGCTCAGCCTCGGCGGCGGGATCGGCTGGCTTTCGCGCAAGCACGGGTTGAGCTGCGACAACCTCGTGTCGGCGCGCGTCGTCACCGCCGACGGCGGCGTCGTGACCGCGTCGGCCGCCGAGAACGCCGACCTGCACTGGGCGCTGCGCGGAGGCGGCGGCAACTTCGGCGTCGTCACCGAGTTCGAGTTCGCGCTGCACGAGGTCGGACCGATGGTGAACCTCGGGTTGTTCTTCTGGGGCGTGGAGAGCGGCGTGGATGCGCTGAGCCACATCCGGTCGTGCCTCACGTCGCTCCCCGCGCACGCCGGCGCCCAGATCATCGGCCTCAACGCCCCGCCGCTTCCCTTCGTCGACGAGGCGTACCACTTCGCCCCCGGCTACGTGTTCGCGGTCGTCGGCTGGGGCTCGCCGGAGGAGCACGCCGCGATGGTCGAGCCGATCCGGAGCTTCCCGCCGTTGTTCGAGTTCATCACGCCGGTGCCGTACGCGGCGCTGCAGCAGATGATCGACGACAGCGCGCCGTGGGGCATCCTCGCCTACGAGAAGGCGTGCTACCTCGACGAGCTCACCGACGACGCGATCGCGGTCATCGCCGAGCACCTGCCGCGCAAGTCGTCGCCGATGTCGATCATGCCGGTGTTCCCGATGGGCGGCGCCTACCACGACGTCGCCGACGCCGACACCGCGTTCGGCGGCAGCCGCGCGTCGAAGTGGGTGGTCAACATCGCGGCGACCGCACCCGATCCCGAGCTCCTCGCGGCCGATCGGGCATGGGTTCGCGCGTTCTGGGATGCGTTGCAGCCGTACGCGAGCGGTTCCGGCGGCTACGTCAACTTCCAGAACGACCCCGACGAGGCACGCGTGCGGGCTTCGTACGGTGCGGCGAAGTACGACCGGCTCGCGCGCATCAAAGCGCAGTACGACCCCGACAACCTGTTACACAAGAACGCGAACATCAAGCCCGCAGTGTCGGTGTAGCTCGCGCCGGCGCGTCGCCGGCGCTCGCCGGTCGGGAAGCCGCGCCGCGCCGTCGGTGAACCGCGAGCGAATCGGCGTAGCGTTGCCGACATGCCGGAGCACCCGTCGGGAACCCTGCTCCAGCTGGTCCGGCCGTGGGTCGTGCCTCCGCTGCTCGCGGTGATCGTCCTGACAGTCGGCGCGGAGTCGGCCGTGATCGCCGGAGGGACGCACGTCGTCGGCGCCCCGGGTCTCCTGCTCGTGCTCGTCGCGAGCGCGGGCTGGGCGCTCGTCGTGTCCGACGAACGCGCGGAACGTCACCCGCTCTGGATCGCGATCGCGATCGGCACCGCACTCGCGATCGGGCTCGTCGTGCCGCCGCGCGATTCGCACGACCTCTGGTCGTACGTCATGTACGGCCGCATGGTGAGCGTGCACCACATGAGTCCGTACACGCACGTGCCGATCGACTTCCGGCTCGACCCGTTCTTCGGACGGGTCGGCGCGGGCTGGCGGCACGCGGTGTCGGTCTACGGGCCGTTGTTCACCGTCGCGTCGGCGGCGCTGACCCGGATCGCGGGCGGCTCGGCACTGCGCGAGCGGGTTGCGTTCCAGGGTTTGGCGACGATGAGCGTGGTCGTGACGCTCGTCCTGATCTGGCGGACGACGCACAGTGCGCGCGCACTCGCGTTCCTCGGCTTGCACCCGGCCGTGATCACCGCGATCGGCAACGGTGGCCACAACGACGCCCTGGTAGGGCTTGCGATCGTCGCGGGCACGCTGCTCGTGTCGCGCAAACGTTGGGCCGGCGCGGGGTTCGTCATCGGCCTCGGCATCCTCGTGAAGGCATCGGGCCTGATCGGCCTGGTCGGTCTCGGCGCGTGGAGCTTCCGCCGCGACCGGCGCGGCACCGCGAGACTCGTGGCCGCGTCAGCGGGCACGACCGCGATCGGTTACGCGCCGGCGGGGATCTCCGCAGTGCGCGCGGTCGCGCACGCCGGGAACGGGAACACGCGCGCGTCCGTGTGGGACCCGATCTCGAGCCTGCTCCATCCGAACACGACGACGATGCTGGTCGGGATGGCGGCGCTCACGGTGATCGCGGCGTTCGGTTGGCGGGCTGCCCGCCGGCCGCAGACGACGACACTCGCGGTGCTGGCCGCATCACTCGTCGGGGGTGTCTACGTGCTCGCGTGGTACCCGGCGTGGGCGTTGCCGACGGCTGCGCTCGAGCGCAGGTCACGGCTCTCGGCGCTCGTCGCCGCGCACGCCGCGTTCCTCGTCGCGGTGTACGAGTACGAGCGCCCGAATCACACGACGTTGCACGGCGCGTGGGGGATCGTGCGCGACGTGATCGTGCAGGCCGGGGCGTGGACCGCACTCGCACTCTTCGTCGCGCTGCTCGCGCGCGCGTGGCCGCGTCAGCCGGCGGAGTAACGAGAAGGACTCACCGCGCCCGGGCGCGCGCCGCGCCGAACAACCCCACTCCGATGCCGACCGCCGCGCCGCCGAGCCCGCGAAGTTGCTGCTGCGCACTCATCCGGCCGTGATTCGCGATGCCGCCCAGGAGGTCGGCCGCGTCGGCGCCGGCCGACGCGAGGAACCAGCCCGCCGCCTTCTCGTCACGCACGAGCCCGCTGCGGAGCAAGAGCCCGCCGATGAGTGCGTCGCGGTATCCCATCGAGCGCAACAACAGGCTCGCGGTCGGTCCGGAGTCTTCGGAATCGCCCCACATGCGGTTCGCAGCCTCCGGCGCGACCAGGAACGACACGCCCGAGGCGAGCCGGATCGCGCCCGCGGCCACCGCCAACCAGTCCACCCGCTTCGTCGTCATGGCGCCGATCTTCCCGCTCTTCGCGCGGTCCTGTCATTCCGGCAGCTCACGGATCACCCGGCACGGGTTCCCCGCGGCGAAGACACGCGGCGGGATGCCACGCGTCACGACCGACCCGGCGCCGATCACCGCGTCCTCGCCGATCGTGACGCCGGCACACACGATCACCCCGCCGCCGAGCCAGGTGCCGTCGGCGATGCTCACCGGCGCCTGCGTCTCCCAACCCGCGCGCCGATCGGCCGCGTTCATCGGGTGCAACGGCGTGAGCAGCTGCACGTTCGGCCCGATCTGCACGTGGTCGCCGATGTCGACGCGGCCGACGTCGAGGATCATCGCGCCCGCGTTCACGAACGTGCCGCGCCCGATGGTCGTCTGGTACCCGTAGTCGAAGTACACGGGCGGCTTGATCACCGACTCCGGGCCCACCGCGCCGAGCAGCTCCGCGAGCAGCGCCGTTCGAGTGTGCAGATCCGCGGGGTCGGTGGCGTTGTAGTCGCGCACCAGGCGCGCGCATCGGAGCTTGTCCGCGACGAGCTCGGCATCGTCGGGCAGGTACGGCTCCCCCGCCAACATCCGCCGCTTCATGCTGCTGCCGCCCGCAGCGATGTCGGTCAAACCGGTACCCGAGTCGCCGGCGGCTCCACGGAGGTCGACCGTACCGGCGTTCACCGATCTCCCGACACCACGACCTCGCCGTCGGGTGTCGAGATCGCCATCGCGTCGATGCCGGGCTCACCGCCGCCGGGCCGGAGCGGCAGGTCGCGCTGACCGTCGATCCAGCGCGCCAGGCGAGCGGGGTCGGGCGTCGACACTTCGAGCCAGGACAGCGCGCACTCCCCGACCGGATGCGTCACGGGCAGCGCACCCGGGTAGTCGCCCGAAACGTCCCACTGCATGAAGAACGGCAACCACGCGTCGCGTAGCGAGAGCTCCAAGCCCGCGGCCCGCCACGTCAACAAGGTCCCGTCGGGCCGGAGCCGCTGCCGGCGCTCGGCCGCCAGCCCGAGTCGTGCGCTGACCACTTCGATCTGGTCGGTGCGGATCGACCACCGCACCAACCGATCCCCATCGGCGATCCGGCCGAGCAGCGACCGGCCGAACTCACGCGCGGTCGCCGCTTCGTGATCGACGACACCGAGCAACTCGAGGTACGCGTTGCCGAGCGGCACCACCCGATTCGCGGTGCCGAGCCCGGGGTGCGCGCCGCCGTCGATCACGGTGAAGCCCAGCGCCTCGAAGTGCGCGGAGGACGCGTCGAGATCACGAACGCCGAGGATCACCTGCCCGATCGCCACACCCCATGGTGGCGCGTCCGCGGCGCGGGAGCGCGCGTTCCCAATTCCGATGCCGAAACGGGTCGACGCGTAGGCTCCGGCGGGTGACCGACGACGACGCGCCCGCGGGCACCATGTACGAGCGGGTCGGGGGGTCGGCCTGGTTCGAGGCGCTGACCACCCGCTTCTACGACGCGGTAGCAGCAGATCCCGTGCTGCGGCCGCTCTATCCCGACGACCTCACCGCGGCCCGTGACCACCTCTGCGGCTTCCTCGTGCAGTACTGGGGCGGGCCGACCGACTACAGCGATCAACGCGGGCACCCGCGGCTGCGGATGCGCCACGTCAAGTTCGCCATCGGCGCGCCGGAACGGGACGCGTGGTTCGGTCACATGGCCGAGTCGGTTCGGGCCGGCGGTCTCGACCCGGCCGACGAGATGGAGATGCTCACCTACTTCGCCAACGCCGCCGCGCATCTGGTGAACCAACCGTGAGCCCGTCGCCGACCGCGCGGCCGCGGTCATCCAAACCGTCACCGGCGCCGAACAACTACGGCACCCGAGCTGTGGAGGTCGCGGATGTTCGAGCTCGGTCCTGACAAGCTCGTGTTCATACTCCTCGCGGTGCTGGTCTTCCTCGGCCCGAAGGAGCTGCCGGCCATCGTCCGCACGATCGGGAAGTGGCGGCGTCAGGTGCGGTCGTTCCAGGACACGTTGCGAGCCGAGATCGGCTCGGTGCTCGAGCTCCCGAGCGGCACGACGAAGCCCGCCGAACCGCCGCATCCGCCGACGCGACGAGACGACGACGACGATCGATAGCGTCGAACGCCGTGGACCGAAGGGAATTCCTCCGACTCGGTGCGCTCGCGGGCGCCGGTGCAGTGTTGGCACAGTGCTCGGGCACCGGCTCGAAGACCGCGAGCGCACCTGCCACTTCCACCACTACGCCGCGCCTCGAGTCGGTGCTCGACCACGCGCCCGCCGACAGCGGCATCGACACCGTGGTCGTGGCGATGATGGAGAACCGCTCCTTCGACAGCTACTTCGGGTGGCTGGCCCGCGACGCGCATTACCTCGAGCAGGGACGATCGCGGTACGGCCCGAAATTTGCGATCAACGCCAACTCGTTCCAACGGTTCCACCGGCCCGACGGCACGGTGGTCGAGACCGCCCGGCGCGCGCTGAGCACGGACCCGACACCGTGGCGCGGTTGCAACCACCCGGACCCCGGGCACGGCTGGGACGACGGGCGCGCGCAGCGAGACGGCGGCTTCCTCGCCAAGGCGAGCGGCAACGACGACTTCGCGCTCTCGTACTTCGAAGGCCCCGACCTTCCGTTCTACGAGCTCCTCGCGCGGCGCTTCACGGTCTGCGACCGGTGGCACGCGTCGCTGCTCGGACCGACCTACCCGAACCGTGAGTATCTGTTCTCCGCGCAGTCGGGCGGCCACAAGGACAACTTCTTGCCGTTCGCGCAGGGCGGCTTCCAGTGGACGACCATCATCGACCGCCTGGCGGCCGCGCACGTGCCCGTCGCCGAGTACTACAGCGATCTGCCGACCGCGCTGCTGTGGGGTTCGCGGATGACGCCCCACGTCCGCAAGATCAGCGGGTTCGGCGCCGACGCCGCCGCGGGCAAGTTGCCCCCGGTCACGTTCGTGAGCCCGGCGTTCGTGGGCGGCAACCGCTCCGACGATCATCCGCACGGCGACCCGCGCGCCGCGCAGAAGTTCGTGCGCGACGCGTTCGCGGCGTTCGCACGGTCTCCGCAGTGGAAACGCGGCTTGTTCGTACTCACGTACGACGAGTGGGGAGGCTTCTTCGACCACGTCGCTCCCCCGATTCTTCCCGACGGGCGCACGAGCACCAACGACGAGGACAACTTCGCGCAGGCCGGCTTCCGGGTACCGACCGTGCTCGCGTCTCCCTACGCGCGGCCCGGCTCCGTCGATCACACGCTCTACGACCACACGTCAGTGCTGCGCTTCCTCGAGTGGCGGTTCCTCGGTGCGCCACCGCGCGGGCCGGGCGCGGCCGGCGCCAAGTGGTTCCTCACGGCACGCGACCGCCACGCGAACAATCTCGGCGAGGGCCTCGTGCCCGACCGTCCCGATCCGGAGGTCGGGTTCGACCTCGACGTCGAGATCGGCGCACCCGAAGCCCCGTGTGTCAACGAGACCGCGGCGAATCCGGCACCGCCGCCGAGCACCTTCGAGGTCGCGCTCGACCGCGGCTACTACGAGCGGGTCGGCTTCACCGTCTGAGCTCGATCGAAGACCGCGCTCACGAGCGAACGAGCACCGCGATCGGGCCCGCCGCCCCGCCGAGCTTCGGCGCGTCGCCGAACGCCCCGACGGTGCCGTCGCGCGCCGCCAGCCAGTAGCCGTGACCTGATGTCGTGCGCGCGATCGCGACGACCCGCGCCGATGTCTTCAGGTGGCCGGCGTACGGGTGCGCGTCGCCGTAGGCGAACACGCCGCCGCCGGCCGTCACCAACCAATATCCCTTGCCGGAAGGGGTAGGTGCCATCGAGGCGATCGGCTTGCTCAAGTGGCGAGCGGCCGGCGAACCGTACGGCCGCGCGTCACCGAAACAGTGCACACCACCGGCCGCCGTGACCAACCAATACCCACGGCCCGAAGGCGTGGCCGCCATCGCGACGATCGGCTGGCTCGGGTGCCCGCCGACCGAGCCGTGCCGCTTCGCGTCGCCGAAGCAGTGCACACCGCCGGCGGCGGTCACCAACCAGTAACCCTTGCCCGACGTCGTCGCGGCCATCGCGACGATCGGCTGGCTCAGGTGCCCGCCGACGGAGCCGTGCGGCTTCGCGTCGCCGAAGCAGTGCACACCGCCCGTCGCAGTCGCCAACCACATTCCCAGGTGTGTCGGTGTCGCGGCGCCGGCCACGATCGGATGCGTGAGATGCGGGATCGAGCCGAACTTCGTACCGCGACCGAGCCCGTGCACCGCGCCCGAAGGTCCCGCGAGCCAGTATCCCGACTCCGAAGCGGTGAACGGCGCGGCCGGCTTCGCACGGAACAGCGAGAGATCGTCGTACGTCTTGCCGAGCACCTGCTTGTCGTCGGACGCGAGCCAATCGCGCAGCACGGTCGCGTACACGGACCGGAAGTCGACGGTCGGCACCACGTTGCCGTCGTCGTCGAGGCTCGTGAGGCTCGGCTGCGCGCCGTGCAAGCCGCCGCTCACGTGGTCGCCGATGACCAACACCGGCTCGGCCGTGCCGTGGTCGGTTCCGCCGTCGCCGTTCTCCTCGGCGCGGCGACCGAACTCCGAGAAGGTCATGATCGTGACCTGGGTCTTCCACTTCGGGTCGAGCGCCCGGTAGAAGCCGTCGATCGCGGCGTCGAGGCGCGAGAGGAGCGTCGCGTGGAACGTCGCCTGGTCGGAGTGCGTGTCGAATCCGTCGAGCTCGGCGTCCATCACCCGGATGCCGAGGTTCGCGTTGATGAGGTTCGCCGCCAGCACGAGCTGCGACTCGATGTCGCTGTTCTGCGCCGGGAATCCGTAGGCGGGCAGGATCCGCTGCGCGAGCTGCAGCAACCCGCTCTCGGCGTCGTTGTACTCGTCGCCCAGCGCGCCGAGACCGGAGGCGCCCGCGCCGAGGCGGATGAGCGTGTCGAACATCCGGGCGTCGGAGGGATCCTTGCGGTCGACGCCGAACGCGTCGCTGATGCTCAGCGGCAATGACGACGCGTGCGAGACGTCGCCGGTGAGATGCTCGTTGACCCCACCGTGGAGCCCGACGCCGTACAGCGACTCGTGCGCAGTGTTCGGGAGCGTGTCGAGATAGCGACCGAGCCACCCGGAGGTCGGCATGACGGATCCACCCCATCCGTGCATCCAGATGTCGGCCGACGAGAAGTGACTGAGATCGGCGGGCTGGTAGCCGACACCGCGCACGATCGCGACCTTGCCTTGGTCGAAGCGCGTCTTGAGCTTGCCGAGCGACGGATGGAGCGCGAGCCCGCCGCCGACCGAGTGGCCGCCGACGATCTTGAGCGTCGGGCGCAGCGCGGCGTACGCGGGATCCGCGACCGGCGCGACCATGTTCAAGCCGTCGTTGCCGCCGGCGAGATAGATCGTGATGAGGATGCCCTGATCGTCGGCAACGGGTGGCGCGGCGAAGGCCTCGAGCATCCCGATGTACGGGCTGGCCGCGACCACACCTGCGGTCAGTGCGGTGCCCTTGAGGAACCGCCGCCGCGACAACGCCTCGCGATCGAACACGCTCTCGTCAGGCAAGGTTCATCTCCGGGCTCAGCATCACGAGCGTCAGCAAGTTGATGAACGTCAGGTTTCTCCACGCGTCGTTGTCGGCGCGTTGGTCTGTCAGCCAGGTCTCCAACTTGCTCCGCGTATGACTCGACGGGCTGTCGATGCCCATCACGTCGAACGCGTGCTGCACCGCGTCGAACGCAGTCATCGTTGTGATCGAGCTCAGCGCATCACCGGTGTTCTTCACCCAGATGATGTAGCGAGACCAGTTGGCGCGCGCCCAGAGGCGCGCGGTCGTGAGCCAGTAGTCGTTCGGCCTCCAACCTGACACGTTGGGCGGCTCGAAGAGCTGCTGGCCCATGTCCTCCATCCACCACTGCGGGTTCGCGTCCGCGGCGCTCAAACCGACGGACCGTATGCACGCCACGATCCACTCGGCCGGTGACCGCACGAGTCCCTGCTTGGCGACCGGCGAGAGGAACGCCGGATGGTTGAAGAGCGCGCGCAGGAGCTCGGCCACCGAGAGGTCTGACGCAAGGAAGGCGTTCGCGAGGTTCGTGACGATGCCGGCGTCGGGATTCTGGAAGGCGAAGAACTCCCACATCTTGGTCGCGATGAACCGGGCCGCGATCGTCTTGTGCGCCGGGTCGTCGCGGAGGATGAAGTTGATGATGTCGGGCCCGTCCCAGTTCTTGGTGACGCCCATGAACGTCTTGAGCCCGTTGTCGTGGCGGTTGGGATAGAAGTGATATTGCGTCCGGTCGCTGCTGAGTGTGTTGTGACCCGTCCACGCGCGCGCCGACGCCACGATGTCGTCCTGGGTGTACTGGTCGACTCCGAGGGTGAACAGCTCCATCAGCTCACGGGCGAAGTTCTCGTTGGGGCTGCCCTTCTCGTTCGGGTCGTTGTCGAGCCAGATGAGCATCGCCGGCTGCAGCGACATCGTCTGCACCAGGTCACGGAAGTTGCCGGCCGCCATCGAGCGGAACAGCGCGTTCTGCAGGTACATCAGGCGCGAGTCGTCGACCTTGTAGTTCGCCGTCGCGAAGTGCCCGTGCCAGAAGAGCGTGAGCTTCTCCTGGAGCGGAGTGGTGGTAGTGGCCATCCGGTCGAGCCACCACGCCTGGAGTTTGAACTCCTTCTCCCAGTCACCGATGTCCGACGTCAGGAACGCCGGTTCGGTGTCGGCCGGAGCGCCCGAGAAGTCGAGGAGCTGGTTGACCGTCGTCGCCCAGTCCTGGGCCGCCAGCGTTGCGATCTGGGCGGCAGTCCCGCCGAAACCGGCTCGGCGGAGCAGATGTGCGATGTCGGCAGGCTGTGGCACCGCGGCGATCCCCCATGGCATGACTTTCCGGGCAGCTGTTGATCGACGCGAAGGCCCGCCGATCTTGAGTGCGCGCGCACTCCGAGGTCACGAATGTCGGTTGATGAGGCACGATGGTGGGCGTGCCCGAAGGTGACACGATCTTCCGCGCCGCGACCCGACTGCGCGCCGCGCTCGTCGGCAAGGAGCTCGTCGAGCTCGAGTTGCGGCGTGACCCACGCGGGCAGCGCGGGCCCGAGCCCGGGACCACGATCACCGCGGTCGAGGCGACGGGCAAGCATCTGCTGGTGCGTTTCGGCGACGGGACCGTGCTGCACACGCACATGCAGATGACGGGAGCGTGGCATGTGTACGGAGCCGGTGCGCGTTGGCGGCGGCCGGGTCACAGCGCCCGGGTCGTCGTGCGCGTCGGCGACGGCACGACCGCGGTCTGCTTCTCGGCCCCCGTCGTCGAGCTTCGCCGGGAGCACGACGCCCGGGACCGTCCGACGCGCGCCTCGCGGATGCTCGAGCGCCTCGGGCCCGACCTCTGCGGAGCCGGCGTCGACCTCGACGCCGTGCTGGCGCGGCTGGCGGCGCTCGACCCGGCGACGGAGCTGGCCGCCGCGCTCCTCGACCAACGGGTGGCGGCGGGGATCGGCAACGTCTTCAAGTCGGAGATCTGTTGGGCCGAGGGCATCTCGCCGTTCGCGGCGGTGGGCGCACTCGACGGCGCCGCGCGGCGACGCCTCTACGAGACCGCGCGGCGCCAGCTCACCGCGAACCTGACCACCGCGCGGCGCACGACGTACGCAAACGGGCTCGCCGTCTATCGCAAGGCGGGGCACCGTTGCCCGCGTTGCGGGGAGACGATCAGGAGCCGGCGCGATCGCTCCGCTCGCGCGACCTACTGGTGCCCGGGCTGCCAGCCCGACCCCGACTCAGCGCCGGCCGAGACGCACCGGTAGCGCGGCGAAACCCCTGATCGCGGCCGAGTCGGTGCGCCGCGCGCCGTCGAGTACCGCAACCTCGCCGACCCGCTCGCCGAGCGTTCGGAACACCGCTGCACCCTCGAGCCGGGCGAGCGGGGCACCGAGACACAGGTGAATGCCCGAACCGAAGGCGAGATGCTCGGAGGCGCCCCGGTCGATCAGAAACCGCTCCGGCTCCGCAAAGACCTGCTCGTCGTGATTCGCCGATCCGTACAGCACCACGATCGACCTTCCGTCGTCGGTGCGGCGCAGGAAGAATCGCACCGGCGCGTCGAATCGCAGGATCTCTTCCACTACGGCGGGCGCGCGGCCGGCCGGATCGTCGATCAACACGCGCAACTGCGCGGGGTTGGCGGCGAGCGCGGCGACGCCGTTGCCGATCAGGTGCACCGTCGTGTCCAACCCGGCGATGATGATCGAAGCGAGCGCGACGAACGGCTCGTCGTCGCGCAGACGATCGCCGTCGCCACCGTGCAGGATCGCCTCGGCCAAACCGCCGGCACGAACACCGGCGAAGCCTTCGCCCAACGCCCACTCGAGGAACTCCGCGAACACTGCGGCCGCGCGCTCGGGCGGATCGGGCGCGCCGAGTCGGAACGATGCATCCGCCCAGGTGACCGCCGCGTGCGGGAGGACGAGTCCGAGCCATTCGCTCATCACGCGGATCGGGACGCGGCGCGCGAGCGCGGTCATCACGTCACCGCCGCCGGCGCGCACGAGATCGTCGATCAGCTCGTCGACGATGGCATCGACGACTCCGGCGATGCCGGCCATCGCGCTCGGCGTGCACCATCGCTGCACCGCTCGCCGCACGCGAGTGTGCTCGGGCGGGTCGTTCTCGATGAACGTCGCGCGCAGTCCGGCCTGCTCCACCGGGATCCACTGCACGCCGAGTCCCGACCGGTAGGTCGCGTGGTCGCGGAGCACGGCCCGGGCGACCTCGTGCCGAGCGGCGACCCACACGTCGCGTTCGGGCACCTCGATCAGGTCGGCCGGCTGCGCACGGAGTCGCTCGTAGAACGGGTACGGGTCGTCGAGGTGCGCCCGCTCGAAGGGGTCGTTGGCGCCGGTCACTCCCGGAGTCTGTCATCGTGGCAGACTCGCCGGCAGAGCTCCGGACGACACCGAGGGCAGATCCGAGCGTCATGATCTTCGTCCGCCACGGCCGCGCGATCGCACAACCCGAGCTCGCCACCGAAGACTGGCCGCTCGATCCCGCGCACGTCGGCGACATCGACCGCTTGCGATCGGCGTTGCCCGAAGTGCCGGTCATTTGCAGCGGCATGCGGCGCGCCGTCGAGACCGCGGCCTACTTCGGCGAACCCACGATCGACGAACGGCTGCGAGAGGTATCGCGGCCCTGGACCGACGACCTCGAACGAGCGCTGGCGCGCTACTTCGAGGACGCGGTGCTCGACGGGTGGGAGCCGCAAGCCGAAGTTCGGACGCGCATGCAATCCGTGGTCGACGACTACGGCGCGGCGATCTACGTCAGCCACGGGACCGCGCTGTCGCTCTATCTCGCGTCGGTCGCGCCTGCGCTGCGTGCGATGGAGTTCTGGAACCGGCTCCGGAGCCCCGATGCGTGGGCGCTCGACGGCATGCGCGTCACCCGTGTGGAGGGCGACGTCACCTAGCGAACCACGGGCCGCAGCGACTCCTCGAACGAACCGGTCGCGGCGCCGCCGAAGTCGTGCTGACGCCACGCTTCGTACACGACGATGCTCACCGCGTTCGCAAGGTTCAAGCTCCGGTTCGACGGTCGCATCGGGATGTGCAGCCGCCGCTCCGGAGGGAAGTCCTGGAGGAACGCCTCGCCGAGGCCCGCCGACTCGCAGCCGAACACGAGCGCGTCCCCGGCCCGGTATTCGATGCCGTCGTAGCGCTCGTGCGGAACGTGCGTCGTGGTCGCGAACCAGCGCCGTTCCTCGCCCAACGCCGACCGGCATTCGCCCCACGTGTCCCACACCTGCGTGTGTGCGAGCTCGTGGTAGTCGAGCCCGCCTCGGCGCAGCGCGGCGTCGTCGAGATCGAAGCCGAGCGGCCGGACGACGTGGAGCCGGCAGCCCGCGTTCGCGCAGAGGCGGATGATGTTGCCCGTGTTCGTGGCGATCTGCGGCTCGACGAGCACGACTTCGAGCATCGGTCGAGGTTTCCCTTCGTCGGTGATGGGCGGGCCGGCGCGGGCTTCAGGTTCGGATGGTCCGACCCGACCGGTCGACGGTGATGTCTCCGAACGACGTACGCGCGCGCACCTCGACGGTGTCTTCACCCGGCTCGGGTTCCGTGGACGCGTCGAGGTTGTTCCGCACCTTGCCGAACTGGGTCTTGAGGTCGAGCCAGGCCGCGACGCCGTCGAGGACGCCGATCTCGACGCGTCCGCGCGACGTCTCGGCGAGCACCGAGCCGCGCGCCACCTCGTGGAGCCGCACGTCGCCGTTCGCGGTCTTGGCCACCACCGTCGCCCGCGCGTGGTCGACCCCGATGCTTCCGTTGGCCGAGTTGACCCGCAGATCGCCGGTGATCTCGCCGATCCAGGTGTCGCCGTTGGAGTTCTTCACCACCGCGTTGCCGTCGACGCGGTCGATCCGCAGCGCGCCGGAGCTGGTCGCGAGCTCGGCATCGCCGACGACGTGTTGCACCGCGATGTCGCCGACGCTACTCCTGAGCCGCACCGCGCCCGCTTGCTCGACATCGATGTTGCCGGCGCTGGTCTTGAAGTGGCAGGTGCCGAGGCGCCCGACGCAGTGAACCGATGCCACCGCGGCGTCGCCCTGCAGTTGCGAGCCCGACGGGACCCCGATCTCGACGTCGATCGACTCGCCGCCGCCCCAGATCGTGTGGCGCCAGGTCTTCGGCGCCTTCACGAGCAGCCGGCCGTCGGAATACTCGACGCGGGTCTGCTCGGCGGCGTGCACGTGGGACCTCCGCGCGCTGTCGCTCGGGCGAATCTCGACGACCGTGTCGGCGCGCTCACTCGCCACGACCCGGACGTCGCCGACGCCGAGCTCGACGGTGACCGAGACGGGCTCGGGAGTTTCGAACGTGTACATGGCAATCCTCCAGTTCTGCGGCTAGCGAGCCCAGCCCGTGTACTGCTGAGCGCTGCGCAAGACGTTGCCGATGTGACGGCGTGACGGATCGGCGCGCTCCAACGCGGCGCCGGCCGCGCGCACGAGCCACGAGTTGACCGAGAGCCCTTCGCGGGTTGCGCTCTGCTCGACCCTGGCCTTCAAGCTCTCCGGCATGCGCAGATTGATGCGCGAGACGCCGCCGTCGTCGTCGTCGGACGGGACGCGTGCGGCGCCGGTCGTGTCGTCACCGACGCTCGGCTCGCTCGACGCCTCGGACACGGCGAACTCGAGCTCACCGCCCCGCAGCCGGAGCTCGACGGAGCCGGGCGCGAGCTCGCAGGTGATCTCCTCCGCGGCCGCGGCGAGCGCGTCCTGCAGCGTGAGGCGGATCGCGGCGTCGAGCGGAGCCACGAGCCGCTGCGCGAGCGCCCGGGCCTCGTCGCCCCCGGCCTCTGCGGCGACGATGAGCTGGCGGTGGACGTTTTCGACGTACGGTCGCAAATCCATGGCACCATGGTGATGCCATAATGATGCCATGTCAAGCCGGAGTGGCGCGACGCTCGGTCAGCCGCTCGTCGGCACCACTCGCTCGGGAGAGCACGGGGCTCGCCCGTGCCCGGCGTCGACGCACGCGAGCGCGTCCCACGTCGCGCGGCCGGCCGGGGCGAGGCTCGACGCGACGCGTACCGCGTCGCGCTCGTCGAACCCGTGCACGCTCACGCTCGCCACGACATCCGGGCCGTATTGCCACTCGACCGAGAAGTCCGAGCCCGGCACGCCCTCGACGTCGCTGCTGTCGATGAGGACCGCGGGAATCCCGTTGATCGTCGTCAGCTTCAACGACCGTCGCATGCCGGGGTTGCACGCACACGTGTCTTCGGGCACGAGCGCGCCGGGCGTGACGGAGATCTGCATGCGCGGCACGTCAACCGGGCCGAACCGCAAGAGGTACGTCACGACAGACGATTTCGGGTTGCGATCACCCTGCGCGACGAGCCGGAGCCCGGCCGGCAGTGCGCTGGTGTTCCACCCGGGCGCGTTCACGCGGGGGCCGAGACCGTCGAGCACGGCGCCGAGGTCACCCTCGCTCAACGCGACGCCGATGAGCGTCACGTCGCGGCCCGCCACCTTCGCCGTCACGCCGATGATCGAGAAGGTCGGCGTCACCATGCGCCACATCCGCACCGGCCGGCTCCCGATGTGGCCCGCCGCAGTGGGGCCCATTCCTGCGGGCCGTTCCTCGATCACGAGCTCGGGCAGTGTTCCGGCCGGGTCCGGCGTGCCGTAGTACGACTGCGTATACCCGCCGTCGTAGTGCGACTGGTCGTAGACCCACAGCGTCGCGGTCCCGACGCCCGTCGGCAGGTAGGTCGGGAACAGCGCCCGGCCGGGCGACGCGGGTGCCGTCGTCGACGTCGACGACACCGACGACAACGGGACGCCGGAAGTCGTGGGGAACGCGCTCGACAACGTGGTCGACGCGGGCGCACTCGTCGTCGAGACCGGTATCGCCTTCGGGTGACTCGACGATCGGGAACGTGCGACGAGAACGGTCGCGATCGCGACGATCAGCACCGCGGCGACGGCGCCGAGCACCAGCGGGCGAGAGAGCGGCCGCGTCGGCGCCGCGTTCCTCGCATCGTCGATTGGACCCGCCATCGCACGCCACCTTCTCCCGCTCGCCCGGATCCCAGTAGAGCGGTGGATCGGCGCACGAGCCAGGGCCCAACGTCACCTTCCGGCACGAACGCACCGTTGCCCGAACGGGCCGACCGTTGGAGGCGACGCGGTCGATCACCGGGTGACCGGTCGCGAGCGCGACAATGCAGAGCGTGGGCAAACCGGAGCAAGGGATCGCGATGGTGCGCGTCCTCGGCGGGGTGCACGCCGTCGCGAGCGACGGGTCGCTCGTCGACCTGCCGAGCGCCAGCCAGCGTCGCCTCCTCGCAGTCCTGGCCCTGCACTCCCCTCGCCGGCTGCGTTCGGAATGGCTCGCCGACGTGCTGGCGGTCTCGCCCGGCGCGCTGCGCACGTCGGTGTCGCGCCTGCGCGCCAAGGTCGGCAGCGACGTGCTCGAAACGGCGAGCACCGGCTACGCGCTGCTCGGTGAGGTCGATGCCGATCGGTTCTGCCGCGCGGTCGCCGATGCCGCCGACGCCGACGCCGACGATCGGGTGGAGGCGTTGCTGCACGCCCTCGCGCTGTGGCACGGGCCCGCGCTCGAGGAGTTCGCCGGCGAAGCGTGGGCCGACGGCGAGATCGCCCGGCTCACCGAGATCCACGCCGGAACGGTCGACGACCTCGCCGAAGGCCTGATCGAGGCGCATCGGCCGACCGAAGCCATCGCCCTGCTCGAAGGCCAGATCGCCCGCTACCCGTACCGCGACCACTCGCGCGGATTGTTGGTCCGGAGCCTTGCAAGCGGCGGACGCCAGGCCGACGCGCTGCGCGCGTACCAGCTCTACCGCTCACTGATGGTCGAAGAGTTCGGCACGGATCCCTC
>CAZLEC010000004.1:0-25784 GCA_964558245.1 uncultured Burkholderiales bacterium
TCCGGCGCGGCGACGGTGTCGATGCTCAGAAGCCGATCACTTCGGAACCGTCCGGCTCGCACGGTTCCCCCAGGGCCGGGCAAGAGAGCGTGTGGCCGGCGACGTACACGCCGCCGTCGCCGAGCTGACCCGCGAAGTTGGATCCCCAGCACTCGATGCCGCCGGCCGCGGTGAGCGCGCAGGCGAAGCTGTTGGTCGCGGCGACCGTCGTCATGAGCGCGCCGTGGGTCAGCACGGCCGTAGGACTGATCGCGCACGCGCCGGCGACACATTGCGAAGGACCGGTGTTGATGCCCATGCCGATCTGACCGAGCGCGTTGGTCCCCCAGCACTTCGCGACGCCACCCGCGGTCACTGCGCACGCGAAGCCGGCCCCGACGGACAGACTCGATGCGGCCGCGCCGATCCCCGGCACCAGTAGCGGCGTCGTGCTGCACGCGCGCATGGAACCGGTCACCGAGCACGTCGACGGCCCGGACGCGTTTCCGATCCCGAGCTCGCCGGTTGCGTTGTCGCCCCAGCACAGCACGCCCGTTCCCGGCGAGAGCGCGCACGTGTCGTCGATACCGACCCCGATCGCGCTCACGTCGCCGGGGAGTCCCGAAACGGCCGTGGCCACCGTGGCACACGGAGACTGTTGGGGAGTGCCCATCGCGCAGGTTTGCGGCGCGGTCGTGGTGCCGTCGGCGAGCTGACCCTCACGCAGATTCCCCCAACACGACACCGTGTGCGCGGCGCTGAGCGCGCACACGTGCTGGCCGGTCTGCGGTGAGCTCTGACCGACCGCGACCGCCCGCGCGTTCGGGCCGAGACCGGTGACCGTCTCCGGCGTGTCACTGCACGCGGCGGCGCGCGGCGTGCCCGGCGCACAGGCCTGCGGGCCGGTGCTCGTGCCGTCGGCCAGCTCTCCGAACGCGTTCGTGCCCCAGCACTTCACCGCGGCCGCGGTCAGGGCGCAGGTGTCGTCGCCGCCGGCCGAGATCGCGATCACTCCCGAGGTCAGCCCGACGACGCTCACGGCGGTCGCCGACGACGCGGTCGTGCCGTTGCCGAGCTGACCCAGGTCGTTCCGCCCCCAGCACAGCACCGCACCTGCACCCGTCAACGCGCACGAGTGATAGTCGCCGGTGGCGATCGCGGTCACGCCCGAGCCCAGGGCGGTGACGCCGATCGGCGTCGTGCTGCACGGTGTGAACGTGGCGCCGGCCATGCACGTTTCGGGACCTGTGGTCTGGCCGTCGCCGAGCTGGCCGAACGTGTTGTCACCCCAACACGTCGCCGCGCCGGCGTTGGTGACCGCACACGTGTGCGTGCTGCCGGCCGCGACCGCAGTCGCGACACCGGGCGGTGGCGGCGGCGCCGTCGTCGTCGTGGTGCTGGTCGACGTGGTCGTCGCGGGCTTCGTCGTGGTGGTGGTCCCCACCGTCGGTGCCGCCACGATCGAGAACTTCTCCGCCGCCGCGAACGTGGCCGCGCGCGCTCGCAGGAGATTGTGCGTCGAACCCGAATACCCGGTTTCGGTCGCGACGAACTTCGACCTCACCCGGATCGCGTAGCAGCCGCACGCGCTCTCGTGTACGAACGAGAACTGCCCCGACACGCCAGGCGATGTCGCCTGCGCGTGCAGCGCCCCGGCGAACTTGCCCGCATAGCCGAACTCGGCGGTGACGTAGCGGCTGCTCTGCGGCGAGTACAGCGCCCACTGCGGCCCGGCAATCGCGATGCACTGGAACGACGCCTTCGCACCGGCCGTCGTCAGCGTCGCGACGAGAACGTCATGCAGCGAGCCCGTGGGCGCGGTCGCCAACGTGACATTGCGGTTGGCCGCCAACGATCGGATCGTGCACGTGAACGACTTGTGCGCGGTGAGCGCGTCGCCGAACGCCGGGCCGGGCGCCGCGAACGTCACCAGCCCGAGCAGGATCACGAGTGCGCCCGCGACGAATCCCAGGCGCCGGCTCACCGACGCGCCGAGCGGGCGCCGGCCTCCGAATGGCTGCGCGCTCCTGCCCATGTCCCCCCCGAATTCGCCATACACCAAATCCGGAAAATACCTTAACCGCAAAATCCGGATTTCTCGATGTCGGCTCACACGTCCGTCGGCAGCGCCACCCGGATCAGGCTGCTGTACCCCTCGTAGCCGCCCTGTCGAAGGAGATTGAGACCGACCCGGTACGCCCACCCGCCGGGTGAGGCCATCCGGCCGACTCTGTCCCATCGTTCGAGCGCCCGAGCGAGCGCCTCCGCCGCGATCTCCCGCCCGAGGGCACGGGCGCCCGAAGCCAGCGTGAAGGTCGCGACGAGGCGCGGCCACTCGCGCCGATACCACTCGTCGAACTCTCTCGCGGACTCCGGCTCCGACACCGTCACGACCGTACAAGTCACGAGCTATGCGATCCCTTTACTCGTCTTCGCGGGCTTCGGGCCCACCTCTTTGCCGGAACCGCAATGCGCTTGGAAGAACATAATGAGCGTGATGCTCTCCTGGCGACCGGCCTCGCTCGCGAGCGTGTAGGCGGCGCGCTACTGGTCACCGGCTGTTCGAACAGGGCCGGGAAACACGCCGTTCCGACGACGACGGGAAGCTCCCGCGACTCGCAGTAGGCGACCGCGGGTGACAACGGCTCGCACGCGCGGCAGTATTCCGAGACCGTCGGCGCAGCCCGGCAGATCCTGCCGCTCTTGCGAGTGAGCAGCGCCAGTCGATCGAACGGAGAGACCATGACCGATCACTCGGCCAAGCTCAGCGAGGGTGCCGCACCATTCCTCGAGAGCGGTGAGTCGGTGCTGGCCGCGATCATGGCCGCTCCCAAGGGGAACGCGAACGCGCATGCTTCGGGTGCCGGTGGGGCCGCGTCGTCGGGCATCGTCCGAGGCATGGGCAAGCGAGCGGTGGATCGCGAGATGACGGCGGCCGAGGAAGCCGGTATCCGCATCGTCGCCGGCCAGATGGGGGTCATCCTCACGCAGCGCCGACTCCTCGTGCTCGACCTCGGCACGACGAGGATCACCAGGGAGCCCGAGGTCAAGGAGTTGCTGAGCGCAATCCCGCTGGGGAACATCGCCACGATCGAAGGCAAGCGGGCCGGCCTGATGGGCGCGCTCGAGATCTCTTCGAGCGCGGGCGGCGAGGTCAGGCTGCAGTGCCAGGCCAAGCCCGCGCGTGAGTTCGCGGAGGCGTTCGACCGGGCGAAGACCACGAGCTGACGGCCGACGCTCTCCTTAGACTTCGCCGAAACGCACACGAGGATTGAAGGATTCGATGCCTGGACAGGTGCTGGCCACGTCGTTCGTCGAGCCGCGCGGAACCATCATGTCGATCGTGGCCGGCACGATCGGGCGCGAGATCGGTGGTGGCCTCACCGCCGCGACCGCGGCGCGTGGAGTCGAGCAGAACAGTGCCGGTGCGTCGCCGCTCACCAAGGGCCAGCTGGGCTACCTCGTCGCATTCGACGACCAGGTCGTCCTGTACCGAGCGAAGCGCGGCGCGTTCAAGCCCAAGCCGACCGAAGAGGTCTACGCGACGGCGCCGCGCGGCTCGGTGACCGGTGCCGAGCTGGAGCGCAAGAAGGTGTCGGGTGTGCTCGTGGTTCATTTCGCCGACGGGAGCGAATGGGCTTTCGACGTCCCGAAGATCTACCTGTCGACCGCCGAGGGAATCGCCGTATCGCTGACCGCGTGACGCGGGCGTGCTCGCGGGCTGGGAGGCGAGCAGGTTGATCTTATGCCCCGCTGAGCGAAGATTTCTCCTTGTCCGGCGCTGAACCTTTTGCGCGGCTGGAGGCTTCGTGAAGTGATGGGCGATCGGCGGACCGAGTTCGCGACCTTCTACGCGGTGCACGCGGAGTCGGTCCGGCGCGCGCTCGGTCTCGCGCTCCGCGACGAACATCTCGCCGAGGAGGCGACGCAGGAGGCGTTCACGCGGGCCTACGTCTCGTGGCGACGGGTCAGGGTGATGGACCGCCCGGCAACGTGGGTCTACGTGGTGGCGCTGCACGTCGCGTACCGGCGGCGCGGTCGCGGCGGCGCCGAGCCCGCTCCGACGGGCCCGGAGGCGATCGACGTCGCCGAAGCCGTCGCGACGCGCGAGTCGGTGCGCGCCGCGATCGCGCGCCTCCCCGAACGTCAGCGCACCGCGATCGTCCTCCGGTACCTCATCGACCTGCCGCTGTCCGACATCGCGACCGCGATGGGGTGCGCAGTGGGAACCGTGAAGTCGACGCTGCACTCCGCGGTACTCCGGCTCGGAGTCGAGCTCGAAGACGACAACGAGGAGATCCAAGATGCGCGCGGATGAGCTGCGACGCGAGCTGAGCGACCTGGCCGACGAACCGCCGGTCACGATCGAAGACGTGCAAACAGTGATGCAGCGCGGGCGTCGGCGCATCGCTCGGCGCTACGGCGGAATCGGCACGGTCGCGTTGCTCGTGGTGATCGGTTTGGTGAGCTTCGCCGTTCGCGGTCAGTCACCGACGCAACACGTCATCGAGGTGCAGCCAACGGTCCCCACCACCGTTGCACCGATCCCGCCGCCTCGTCCGGCGCAACCGGTCGTGTCTTCGGGTACCGGTGACATGATCTTCACGTCGGCGAACACCGGCTGGATATGTGGAAATCCGTTCCTGCACACCGGCGACGGCGGGCGCACGTGGCAGGCATCGCCGTTCGGTCAGTCACTCGCGAGCCAGGCAACGGCCTGCGCGTCGGTGCCCGGCGACGATCTCTGGGCCGTCGTAGGAACGACCCAACTGTCGACGGACCAACTGCAGGGCGGCAGCTCGTTGTCGGGCGGTGCATCGTTTCCCGCGCTGCCCCGCGACTCGCGGGCGGTGGAGATCACGTTCGCCGATGTGCAGCACGGCTGGGTCCTCGCGCGCGCGACGGCCGCGGTCGGCACCTCCGGGTTTCTCTACCGGTCGACCAACAGTGGGATCTCCTACTCACTCGTGTCGCAGGCCGCACCGTCAACCGGCGTGGCGTTCTCCAGCGCGGCCGAGGGATGGGGAATCGGTGTGGGCCCAGATCTCTGGCACACCACCGACGCCGGCTCCCACTGGGCCGACGTGAGAGTGCCGTTTCCCACCCCTGCACCCGCCGGGGGCATCGTGTTCGAGACGATCTCGGTCGCGGGACGGCTCGTCGTGGCGGAGGGAAGACGAGACGGAGGCCACGAATCGTCCGAGTTCTTCGACGTGAGTCGCGACGACGGACGAACCTGGACCCTCCGCCCGGGACCGGGAGCGTTCCTCGGCGCGTCGCCGCCCGTCGCCATCGTCGATGCGGTTCATTGGCGACTCGCGGGCACGGGTGAGCTGTGGATCACCGACGACGCCGGCACGACCTGGACGCCGCGCCCCGCACCCGCCGATCCGATCACCGCGATCGCTTTCCCCACACTCACCGAGGGATGGGCACTCGCCGGTCCGCGCGTGTTCGAGACCACCGATGGCGCGCGCTCGTGGCATGAAGTCGACACCACTGCGCAGCCCGACTGGACCACCGGACTCGCGTCCGTGCCCGACGGCTGTCCGAGCCGGCCGGTGACACCTGCGCCGGCCACGCCGAACCCGCGAACCGCCGCGGTCCGAGCCGCGCGCGCGTTCGTGCTGCGAACACGCGGGTGGACGACCGAGCACGTCGACAAGGCTTACGAGGTTGGGCAAGACCGAGGGATCTACAGCGGCATCTTCGCCTACAACGTGCCCAAGTACTGCGGCCCCGCCGTCGCGGCCGCGAGCTACGGCGTGGAGCTGACCAACGAGTCGATCACCGAGAACAACTCCCGAGAGACGGCGCTCGTCGTCGCGCACTTCGCCGATGGCTGGCGCGTGTGGGGCGACTATCGCTGACCGGGCGCCCAGTCAGTGCAGCTTCAGCGACTCGTTGATGTTGCTCGAGTGGGTGTGTCCAGGCGCCAAGGCGCCGTCGATCGCGTAGATCGTGTTCCGGACGGTGAACAGGGCGAGACCATGACGCGGGGTCTTCATCGGCGTGAGGGTCGTCCACGTGTTCGACGACAGGTTGTACGCCTCGACATTGTTGAAGAGGCCGGTCGGGCTCTCCCCGCCGACGGTGACGATCTGGCCGCCCACCAGCGTCGCCGCGAGCCCGCCGCGCGCGGTCGGTAACGGCGGCAACGCCTGCCACTTGTTCGTGACCGGGTCGTACCGTTCGAACGCCGACGAGTTCTTGTCGGACGACAACATGCGCCCGCCGATCGCGTAGAACGCGTGGCCGTCCGATACTCCCGCAAGGTGATCCCGCGGCGTCGGGAGCGGGGCGATCTCGGTCCACTTCGACCCGTCGAACATCTCGGTGTCGGTAACCAGCTTGTGGTTCGCCTGGCCGCCCGCCACGACGATCTTGTCGCCGATCACCGCCGCCGCTCCTGCCGCGCGCGGCTGCAGCATCGGCGGAAGGGCGACCCACTTCCCGTTCTCCAGCGCGAACACACGGTTCGAGACGGTTCCTTCGATGTCGCCGCCGCTCGGAGACCATCCGCCCATCACCACCAGCTCACCCCGGTACGTGACCGCCATCAGATGGTGCAACGGCACCGGAAGATCGGGGCCCGAGGTCCACGTCTGGATCACCGGGTCGTAGCCCTCGACCTTGGCCGTCGCCGTGCCCTCGGTTGCCAAACCGCCCAACACCCACAGCGTGCCGTTCAGAGGTGAGTACCCGACCTGCTGGGCGGCGATCGGCGCACTCGGCCAGACCTTCCAGCTCGACTGCGTCGCCGCCGACGACGACGCCAGAACCAAGGCCTCGTTGGTGTCGGTCGAGTGGGTGTGGCCGGGCGCGGCCGCCCCGTCGATCGCGTCGATCGTGTTCCCGACGCTCAGCAGCGCGAGACCGTGACGCGGGTCTTTCAGCGGCGGCAGCGCCGACCACTTGCTCGTCGACAAGTTGTACGCCTCGACCTCATTGAACACGCCGGTCGGGCTTTCACCACCCGCGGTCACGATCTGGTTACCGACGAAGGTCGCGGCCAAACCGCCGCGCGGCGTCGGCAGCGCCGGCAGTTGCTGCCACTTGTTGGTCGTCGGGTCGTATCGCTCGAACGCGCCCGAGTTCGCGTCGGCCGAGAGCTTCCGTCCGCCGATCGCGTAGAAGTAGCGACCGTCGGAAACGGCGGCGAGATGGTCCCGAGGAGTCGGAAGCGGAGCGATTTCGGTCCACTTCGTCCCGTCGAACATCTCGGTGTCCGTGACCAGCGCGTGGTTCGCCTGGCCACCCGCCACGATGATGTCGTTGCCGACCACCGCGGCCGCGCCCGCAGCACGAGGCTGCAACATCGGCGGGAGCTCGACCCACTTCCCGCTCTGCAACGCGAAGACGCGCTTCGAGATGATTCCTTCGACATCACCGCCGCTCGGGATCCAGCCGCCCATCGCGACCAACTGGCCTCGATAGGCGACTGCCATCAAGTGATGCAGCCGCACCGGAAGATCCGGCCCCGTGGTCCACTTCTGGGTCGCCGGGTCGTAGCCCTCGACCTTCGCCGTCGACGCGCCGCCCGAGGTCAATCCGCCCAACACCCACAGTGTCCCGTTGCTGACTGCCGACCCGACTTGTTGCCGCGCGGTTGGCGCACTCGGAAGCGACGTCCACGACGCGCTCGTTGTCACCGCCGGGCTCGTCGCGGGCGCGACGGTTCCCGGATGCGAAGCCGAGGCCTTGGGCTTGCTGCTTCCCCCTCCGGCGATCGCGAGTCCCCCGGCGATCAGGGCACCCACGACCACAACCGCGACGACGCCGATGAGGAGCACCCGGCGACTTCGTTTTGGCGCACCGTCTCCCTGCCCCCCGAAGCCCGCACCTCCGGGAGACGGCGTCGGAGGCGGAGGTGACCCGCCCGCGTCGGATCCGTCGGCCGCGCCCCGAGGCCCGACCGGGTCGACGATCGTTTCCCGCGCGGGCGCGGCCGGCGTGACCGTCGGCGGCGCAGCCGGCACGGGAGGGATGGTCGGCGGCGCGGCGTGCGCCGCAACCTCGGGAACGGTTCCCGCGGCCGGCGCGTCGCCCTCGCGATACTCCGGGTGCAACAGCTGGATCGGCAAGAAGTCGCCGGCCACCGGATCCTGCAACTCGTTGGTCGGCTGCGGACTCTCGACGGCGGTCGGCGCGACCCGCCGGTCGCCGGGTTCGGCCTCGCCGAGCGCGGCGGCGAGGATCGGACCGCTCGCCGAGACCGGCACGTTCGTGCGCGACAACCAGCCGCGTCCCCAGGTGCTCGCCGCGCACTGCGCGATCGCGACGCCGAATTCCTCGGCGCTCTGGTAGCGGTCGGCGGGCGCCTTCGAAATCGCGCGGTCGACGACTGCGCAGAGATCGGCGGGCACCGCGTGCGCGACCTCCAGCAGCGGAGGCGGCACCTCGTGCACGTGGCGGTACACGAGCGTCGCGGGATCGGTGTCGGTCGGGAACGGGAGTCGACCCGCGAGCAACTCGTAGAGCAGTGTGCCCGCCGCGTACACGTCCGTCGCCGGCGTCAGCTCGCGGCCCTGCGCCTGCTCGGGGGCGATGTACGCAGGAGTCCCGAGGATCTCGCCGTGCCGGGTGGCGAGCGTGGAGGAGCCACCGATCACCTTCGCGATGCCGAGGTCGGTGACCTTCAGCGATCCCTCGCCCGAAAACATCAGGTTCTCCGGCTTCACGTCGCGGTGCAGGATCCCGTGCTGGTGGGCGTGGTGCAGGCCCGCGTTGACGGCGAGGAGGATCGCGCACGAAACATCCGGAGTGAAACCGCCGGCGTGGAATCGACTCCACACCGTGCCGCCGGTGAGCCGCTCCATCACCAACAGGCAAAGGCCCTCGTGATCGACGAAGTCGTAGATCGACACGACGTGCGGATGATCCAAGGTCGCGAGCACCCGCGCCTCGGCGAGAAACCGCGCGCGAACCCCCGGGTCGGCGCCGAACGCACGCGGCAACTGTTTGATCGCGACCAGGCGGCCGAGCTGGCGGTGGCGGCCCGCCAACACGACACCACACGCGCCCCGACCGAGCTCACTCCCGATCTCGTATGACGGAAGGGCCGCCGCGACGCGGTCGTTTTCAACCATTGGCAGCGAATCGTACTCGGCACCGAGCGGAGGCCGGCGGCCGCGTTGGTTGCGCACACCCCGTCGGAGTGGGGACAATGCGCCCGATGGACGACGCGATCCCCGGCAAATCGTCACCGCCCGTGGTGCCGCCCACCGTGGCCTCCGTTGTGGAGTTACGCGAGGCGGGGCGCGAGCCGTATCGCGTCACGATCGAAGCTCGCGTCGTGGTCGGTCGCGAGTGCGACGGCATCGTCGTCGACGACGCAAGAGTGTCGCGGCAACACCTCGCACTCGAGCCCGGACCCGAGAGCCTGACGGTCGTCGACCTCGGCAGCACCAACGGCACGCTGGTGAACGACGCGCTCGTGTCGGATCGCGTCGCGGTCGAAGTCGGCGATCGCATCCGTCTGGGCAACGTCGAGATCGCGGTCGTCGCCGGGCCGGCCACCACCGCCGCCGCCGCTGCGCCCCGGCTCGAAGAGTTGGAGGCGCGACCGGTCGACGGCGCCGTGCTCCGCTTCCGTGCGGGAACGCCCGGTGAGCGCGCCGCGCCGGCGATGGCCACGGCGGTGCGCAAGGCACGCACGCGGCTCGCGGGTCTCGGCCCCGAGCTCGCGGCGATTTCGCCGCAGATCTGCCTCGTCGACCCTTTTCCCGACCCGTCGACCGGCGAGATCGTGACCGCCGGCAGCGTGGTCGACGTGAACCGCCGCGAGATCTGGATGGCGGTCACGGCCGAATCGCCGCCCGAGCCGCCCGAGCGCCCACTCGCGCTGCTTCTCGGCGCGTCGCTCCCGGCGGCCTCCGACCTCGGCTTCCTGCTCGAAGGGTTCGGCCTGGCCGTCGGCGACAACCCGAGCCCCGACGCCGACCTCGCCACGTGGCAGTTGCCGAGCCTGGCCGACGCCGAGGGCGAGATCCGAACGGCGATGGTGCAGTCGTTCGTCGCGTTCCTGCTCGAGCAGGCGCCGCGCGACCAGTTCCTGAAGCTGTTGCACACGGCGCAACCCGGCCGCGTCGAGGCGGCCGTGCAGGAGATCTACGGCCAGGGGCTGGCCGCGCTCGAGGAGAGCTGGGGCAAGTCCCTCGCCGGCGACCGGCCGAAGGTCAAGTTGCGCGAGTTCCTCGGCCTGACGCTGAAGTACTTGCGCCCGCACGTGCGTCGCGAGCTCGAGATCTTCGTGTACATGTTGTTCGGCCTCGCGTTCACAACCGTTTTCCCGTTCGCGATGCGGCGGTTGCTCGACAGCGCGATCCCCCACCGCGACTTCGGACAGGTCGTGCGGATTGTCACCGTCCTCGGCGTCGCGTTCGTCGTCTCGCTCGTCGCCGCTCTCCGGCGCGCGTATCTCTCGGCCTACGTGAGCAGCTCCGTCACTCGCGATCTCCGCGTCGACATGTTCACCCGCCTCCAGTCGCTGTCGGCCGGTTGGTTCGGAAACCAACAGCAGGGCGACGTGCTCTCACGGCTCTTCTCCGACGTCGGACAGCTCGAAGGCGCGATCTCCGGGACGATCCGCGAGGGCATCTTCCAGTTCTTGTCGATCGCGGTGTCGGCGGTGGTGCTGCTCACGCTCGACCCGCTCCTCGCCGTGATCGTGATCGTCGGCGCACCGCTCGTCGCGATCGTGTACCGCGTGATGTCGTCGGGCGCGCAGAAGCGCAGCCTCGCCGTGCAGGAGGAGTTGGGGAACACGTACGGTGTCGCCGGCGAGAACTACAGCGCGCAAGCCGTGGTAAAGGCGTTCGGGCTCGAACAGGCGGAACGCGAACGGTTCTCGCGCGCGTCGGAGCGGTTGTTCGGCCGGGAAGTGAAGCTCCAACTCTTCGGCGGCCTGTTCGGCCTGTCGGTCAACATGATCGTCACCGTGTTGCAGCTGACCGTGCTCCTGCTCGGCTCGTGGTTGATCCTGCACGGCCGGCTGACGATCGGCGGCCTCGTCGCGTTCAGCACCATGATGAATCAGGTCATCAGCCCGGTGACCTCACTGACCGGGCTCGGCCAGCAGATCCAGTCGGCGACCGGATCGTTGCTGCGGATCAACGAGGTCATCGACACGACGCCCGACATCATCGACGCGCCGGGGGCGATCGGTCTCCCGCCGTTGGAACGCGAGGTCCGGCTCGACCACGTGAGCTTCTCGTACACGCAACAACGCCCGACCCTCGAAGGGGTCACTTGCGTCATACCGTTCGGCACCCGCGTCGCGTTCGTCGGCCCCACCGGCGCGGGCAAGTCGTCGGTGCTGCAACTCATCATGCGCTTCTACGACGTCGACGACGGATCTGTGCTCTTCGACGGGCACGACGCGCGCGAGGTCACGATGGCGTCGCTGCGCGGCCAGCTCGGTGTCGTGTTCCAGGACACGTTCCTGTTCGACACGACACTGCGCGAGAACATCGCAATGGGCAAGCCCGGTGCAACGGCCGCCGAGATCGAAGCCGCAGCGCGGGGCGCGGAGCTGCACGAGTTCGTCGAGACGCTGCCGCGCGGCTACGACACGCCAGTAGGCGAACGCGGCGGCCGGCTCTCCGGCGGCCAGCGCCAGCGCCTGGCCATCGCGCGTGCGCTCCTGCGCGATCCGCGGGTCCTCGTGCTCGACGAAGCAACGTCGGCGCTCGACCCGCGGACCGAACGCCTGATCAGCGACACGCTCGAACGCGTCGGCACGGGACGTACGACGATCGCCGTGACGCACCGGCTCACGTCGATCACCAACTACGACCAGATCTTCGTCATGTCGGCCGGCCACCTCGTCGAGCGCGGCACGCACGCCGAGCTCGTCGCGCTCGGCGGTGTGTACGCCGAGCTGTGGGGCGAGCAGACCGGCGGCGTCGCCTCGACGGAAGCGCCGTTCGACGCGGTCGCCGCCCTCGCCGCGGTCAACATCTTCTCGGAGCTCTCGCGCGCCGATCTCGCAGCCGCGGCCGAGCGGCTCCGCGCCGTCGACCTCGCGCCGGGCGCGCGCCTCGCGGAGAACTCGGGCAACCTCGCGTTCGTGCGCAAAGGTCGACCCCACGTGTTCGCGCCGGCACTCGACGGTCAGCTCGCGCCCACGGCCCAGCTCCAACCCGGCGACGCGTTCGGGATTTCCGCGCTGCTCGGCGCGGAAACGGGCGCCGAGCTCGTTGCCGAGGAGCCGACCGAGCTCCTCGTGCTCGACGGCGACGCGCTCTCGGGCCTCGCCGCACTGCACCCGTCCGTCGCCGCCGCGCTCGTGGGCGGCAGTGCTCGCGCCGGCGCCGTCGGGCCGCAGGGCGGCGCGCGGCTGAGCCGCTCCAGCATGGTCATGCGCGCGAGTCACGTCGGCCTGGATCCGGTGCCGGTCGCGGCGCCGATCCGCGCCGATCCCGTCCGCATGAGCGGCTCGTTCCCGGTTGCGCCATCATGAGTGCCGTGTCGGAACCCGTTCTGCAGTCGCTTGTCGAAGCCGCGGTCACGGGCACCGGCGGCGCCGACGGCTGGCTCTTGACGCCACGCGGCGACCAGCTCGAAGTGGTCGCGGCATCGGGTCCGAGCGCGGCCGACATCCTCGGTGCGTTGGTCGCGGCCGACGCGGGCACGGCCGGGTTCGTGCTCGGGTCGGGTCAGCCCATGGCCCTCACCCCCCGAGCCGACGACCCGCGCACCGCGACGGGCGTCACCGCGATCATCGGACGCCGGCCCACGAGTGTGCTCTGCATCCCGTGCGAATCCGACCTTGGGGTCGTAGGCGTGCTCGAGATCATCGACAAAGCCGAGGGCGCGATGTTCAGCTTCGACGACGTCGAGCTCGCGACGCTGCTTGCCGGCGTCGCCGGCGTCGCGATCCAGACGCGCGACGCGTCCTCGCGCACCGCGCCGGCCCCCGACGAGTTGGCCGGCGAGCTCCGCCGGCTGGCCGGCGCCGATCCGGGTCGTTACGCGATCGTCGCCGGCCTCGTCGCCGCCCTCGTCACCGATGGCTGACCACTCCGGGCCTGCATACAGCCGTGACTCGATGGCGCTGCGCCTTCCCGGCGCGCTCACCCTCGACGATCTCACCCCCGAGTGGGCGTGGGGCGGCGCGACCGGGCGCGGGGTGCGGGTGGCAGTGGTCGACAGCGGCGTCGACGCCGACCATCCCGACCTGCACGGTTGCGTCGACGTCGACGCGTGCGTCGCCATCACGCTCGACGAGAACGGTGACGCAGTGGAAACCGTCGGGCCGCACGGCGACTCCTACGGCCACGGCACCGCGTGTGCGGGCATCATCCACTCGCTCGCGCCCGAGGCGCGCATCACCAGCGTCAAGGTGCTCGGCGCGGGTTTGGGCGGCAAGGCCGCCGCGTTCCTGCGGGGCTTGGCGTGGGCGGTCGAACAAGGCTTCGACGTCGTGAACCTCTCACTCGGCACGACCAAACGTGAGTGGGCGCTCCCCTTCTACGAGGTGTGCGACGAGGGGTACTTCAAGAACTCGATCATCGTCACCGCCGCCAACAACATCGTCCGCCCGAGCTTTCCGTCCCTGTTCGCCAGCGTTACGAGTGTCGCGTCGAACCTGTCTCATGATCCGTTCCGGTTCCACTACAACCCGGAGCCGCCGACCGAGTTCCTCGCGCCGGGCATCGACGTCGACGTCGCCTGGCTCGACGGTACGCGAGTTACGGGCACCGGCAACTCGTACGCGGCGCCGCACATCACCGGGATCGCGGCCCTGATCCGCTCCAAGCACCCCGAGCTGCGACCGTTCCAGACGAAGACGGTGCTGTGGGCCACGGCCGCCAACGTGCTCGAAGCCCCGAAATTCGCCGGGCGTCTGAGCCAGACCATGCACCGCGTCACGTCGATGCGCGCCAGCATCGCGTTGTCGGCCGTCACGCGGCGCGGCGTGGCGACGTAACCGGCCGGTCCCGCTCTGCGCGTCAGCGAGTATCCATCGGGCGCACGAGGCCCGTAGGCGCGACCGACGCGGTTGCTCCGGTTCGCTCGGCGTGATCGACGTAGGCAGCCACCTGATCGCGGAAGCTGTGACGGAACGTCGAGCAGCGATTCTCGTGCTGGATCACATCCATGCCGTGGTGCGCGCAACCGCCCATGCACACCGGCAACGCGATGCAACTGGTGCACTCGTCGTCGGTGAACGGGTCGTACTTGAGCCACCGCTGCAGCCGCCCGTTCGGATTCTGGTAGTCGAAGATCGTGCCGATCACTTCGAGCTTGTTGCCCACCGAATCCCAGCACTTGTACAGCTCGCCCTCGCTACCCACCACGACCTCGTTCTTGCGAACTGCCGTGCAGGGCGCGGCCGAGGGACGCGGCAGTGACGGTGAGCTGAAGCCGTAGCGCGCCGTGAGCGCCTTGAATTCGAGCTCGGCCTCGGCGAACTCCGCGTTCGAGAAGCACGGCGCCTTGTAGCTCGCCGACGGCGCGTCCGCGCCGTCGCTGACCCCGACGATCTGGCCGGCGTACACGTTCACCTTTCCGCTCAGCCCTTCGGCCTCGAGGATCTGCAGCAGCTGCTCGGTGAGCGGGAAATTCCCGACGTCGACGTTCATGCGGATGCACACGGGGAAATAGTCGACGGCGTGATGGAGGTTCTCGACGATGCGGCCGAAGGTCGCGTCGCCGTTCTGGAGCGGGCGCATCCGGTCGTGCGTCTCGGGCGGGCCGTCGAGCGAGACCTGCACCATCCCGACCCGGCGGTCTCGCAGCTGCTCGCACATGTCCCGGTTGAGCAGGTACCCATTCGTGGTAATTGTCGCCGAGTACTCGATGCCGTGCTGGTCGCAGCGCTCGATGAAGCGATCCGAGAGCTCCATCAGCGGCTTCTTGCCGACGAGCGGCTCGCCGCCGAACCAGGTGACCGACAGGGTCCTGAGATTCGAGAGCTGGGAATCGAGCAGATCGAGCACGGCGGCGACGACGTCGTCGCGCATGATCGAAGGGTGCTTCGCCTCGAAGCAGTACGGACAGTCGAAGTTGCACCCGAGGCTCGTGACGATGGTCAGCCCGAGTTGCGACGTGTCGTGGCGGCTCAGCTCGTAACGCTTGGCGAGGAGATCGACCTCGTTCGTCTCGTCGGCGACCAGCATGCGGCCCAGAGCCAGTTGCTCCAACACCTTGGGCGATCCGTCGCGGGCGTCGGGATCGTCGAGCACTCGCGCGATCGCCCGCCGTTCGTCGGAAGCAACCCGAAGGAGCGCGCCACTCAGTCCGTTGTAGACGTAGCTCGAGTCGCCTCGCTCGGTCCAGATGTTGTAGCGAGACTCTTTCACCTGACGACTCCCTCGACGCGACGTCCGTCGGCGACGACGTCGTGATCGAAATCGTGACTGATCGGCCGCGGTCTTGGCAAGATGGATCATCCCGGCGTACGCTCCGGGCCGCGCCGAAGGGAGTGCGAATGACCGACGAGGCCGAGACGAACAACGACTGGCTGTTGCAGCCACCCAGGCCCGGCGAAGTCCACATCCACGTGGCCGTGGGCGAAGAGATCGAAGTCTCTCCCGAGGTTCGCGAGAGGATCGAAGAGTTGATGGCCTCGCTCGTGCAGAGCGAAGTGAGCGGTTTCGCGGTCAAGTGTCCGATGTTCGACAACTGCCACGGGTACAGCTGCAACCTCGCGACCTGCGTGCCCCTTTCGAACAACTGCGTGGCCGACTTCACCTGTCGCGTAGCTGACTTCACGGGCGCATAGAACCGATCGGGCACCGCGAGAGATCGCGTTGATGAGCCGGGAGTAGGAATTGGCAGACGAAGAAGCTGCAGCGGCGCCGGATCTGGCTTGGCTACTTGCGCCGGTAGCTCCCCGCGAAGTGCGGGTTTACGTCGCCGTCGGCGACGGCGTCGAGGTCACGCCCGAGACCCGCGACAAGCTCGATCAGCTGATCGCGGACCTCGAGCACGACGAGGTGAGCCTGTACGACGAGGGGTGCAAGACGTTCGCGTGCGGAATCCACGAGGGATGCATGCCCCAATGGAACGGTCCCTGCTTCTCGTTCATGCACTGCACCATCATCGGCACACCAGAGGCGCGGTAATTGCCCCTGTCTGATCCTCAGCTCCGGAGGTAACCATCCGAGGCCGTGGCGACCTTGTCGGAGACCTTCGCTTTGTTCACCGTGGTGTCCTGAGTCGTCGCCGCGATTACGGAGGAACCGCTCACGAGCGTCGTCGGGGATACGGCCGACAGACTGAACGTGAAACCCTCGACCTCGCTGTCGCCGCGTAGGAGTGCCAACTCGTCGTCGGTGAGGGTTTCGAGGAAGGCGCTGAACTTCCCCTCGAGAGATGTTCGGACGGGATCGAACGCCGTGGTCTCGACTTCGTCAGCCATCGGTCTCTGCTTTCTCGGGGCGTTGCCTCGATCGTATTCGGATCTCGTGTCGGTTGACCACGGTCCGATCTTCACTTTCGCTCACGGGCCCGCCTAGCTCACGATGATCCGCCTCGCCTTGCCGCCGAAGCGGCGGCCATAGGCCGCGGACAGCTCATCGGTCGTTATCGAGGTGAAGGCGAGACCGTCGCGGCCGTGCGGGGCATCCGCGACCGCGTCGTGCGCCCCCGCCGACCACATCCGGTGGTAGTGGTGGAGCAGGCGGTCGTCGCGCCGGTCGACCGCCGCGGCGGCGCGGTCCCTTCCCCGGCTGCCCATCGCGCGGGCGCGGGCGGGCTCGTCGGCCAAGCGGGTCAGCACCTCGACGAACGCGCGTACGCGAGCGTCGGTGGGAAGCATCAAGGAGACGAGGCAACTGTCGCGCCCGTCGTGCAGCAGCTCGCCGATGTGCTCCATCCCCGGACCGGTTGTCGTCACGATCGCCGCGCCGTGGGCCGCGGCCTCGATGAAGCCCATCCCGAAGCTCTCCATCTCCGTCGGGCTGAACAGCACATCGGTCTGCGTGAGCAGATCGAGCCAGTCGGAGCGCGGTAGGCGCGCGCTGACCGCGACGACCGGCGGCAACGGCGCCGCGGGAGGCTCGCCGACCCACGAGAGCGACACGTCGTCCCGCGAGGCAAGCGCGTCGAAGACCCTCGCCGCGACTTCGGCACCCTTGGTGGCCGCGTCGCGACCGAGGTAAGTAATTCGCAGCGGCGTCTCGCGATCCGGCGATCGAGCTGGTCCCGGACGCACAGCGGGGCGCACGACCTCGGCCCGGTCCGCGAGCCGGGCGACGCCGGCGGCGTCGAGGAGCCCGGTGTCGGCCACGTGGTCGAGCAGCGTCGCGCGTCCAAAGGCGGTGCGGAACAGGATCCCCGAACACGACGGCGCGAGATACCGCGCGAGCAGCACGCGCTGACGCAACTGCTGCGTTTCGTGATCGATCGCGTCGCGGACCTCGACGCCCTGCCCGAACGTGAGGTCGCGTCCCAACAGAAGCGTAACCAGGAGGCAGTCGCAATCGACGACCCACGGCACCGCGCCCGTCGCCGGAACCCGCGAGGTGTGCACGACGAAGCGTCCCTCTGCCGAAGGCGCGAGCGACACGGCCTCGTCGACGGCGGCGTGGTCGAACGGCGACCAACCCGCTCGCGGGTGGTGCACGTACTCGTGCCGCCCCTGACCCATTTCGTACCGAACGCCGGCAGGCGGCGCGTCGAAAAGGGAGCCGTGCACGCCGGTGTGGAGTTCCACGGGCGGCCCGACCACCACTCGGATCTCGCCGACACCGTTCGTCGGTGACGTCGGCCGATCGGGGCGCGCGGCTGTCATTCCAAGTTCCCGATGCAAACGCCCATCAGGGTGCACAACGTACCGGCGCGGAGCATGCGACCGCGCATGACGTCGACGGGGCAATACCGCAAACGACAAACCTCGGCTAGCGTGCGCCGCGTCGCCGACACTGCCCTGGGCGGGACAGGGTGACCGCGGCGGCCCGCCGGTCGTCTGTACTTTCACCCAGAGGAGGGGCTGATGACTGACGAACCCGAGGGCGAACGCAGCGTGACCCAAGAGGAGCTCGACGCCTTCGCGGTGAAGCTGCAGAGTTGGGCCAAGGACCTCTCGGACCGGGAACGGGCCCTGCTGTCGCACGTCTTGGCCAAGCCCGGACCGGAGGATGACGTGCCCGACGACGAAGTCGTGGGCTTTACCGCGCGCATCGGCATGCCGCGCTTTCCGTCAATAGGGTTCATCGGCGGACCGCTGCCGGACCCGGGCCCGAACGGCTGGGCGCGAATCTGGGGACAAACCATTGGGCCGGATCCGGGGCCGGGGTCGGGGTCGGGGTCGGGGTCGGGGTCGGGGTCTGGGTCGGGGATTGCGTAAGCCTGGCCCTCGAGGTCGGTCACGCCCACTTTGGCGACAGAGTTGCGGAAATGGGATCGTGTCCTCGACCGAACCTCGAGAGGAAGCGGAGCGCCGGTGGCCGGTGAAGCCGAGCACCCGGTGAAGCCCTCGGAGCATGAGCTGACCGCGCCGGCCTACGACGCGGAGTCGGCCGCGAGTCTGAGCGCTTGGCTGGTCGAGCTGCACGGCTCGTTGCCCCGCGACGAGCAGCAGCTGCTCGACCTCCTGATGTGGCGGGCCTCGGGGCCGCTCGACCGCTTGGCCTTCGTCGGCGACCAGCTGCTGAGCCCCGACGAGCAGCGTCTCGTCGCCGAGCTCGACGCCGAGGCGCCTGGCGTCGACAGCCCCGCGGACCCGAACGCGGGGCCGGTGACGGTCGTGGTGAAGGGAACCCGTCACTGCAACCTGCGGTGCACGTACTGCCATGACTGGCGCACCGACTCCGACGCGGTCATGAGCTTCGAGACACTCGCCCGGCTCGTGGCCGGCGCGCTGCGCGATCCGGCGCACGCGGCGGTGGATTTCGTTTGGCACGGCGGCGAGACCACGCTGCTCTCGGTCGACTGGTATCGCCGCGCGATCGCGTTGCAGGCGCGCTTTCGAAGGCCAGGGCAGGCCATTCGCAATTCCCTGCAGACCAACGCGACTCGCCTGACCGAAGAGTGGTGCCGCTTCCTCCGCGACAGTCAGTTCGCGGTGGGCGTCAGCCTCGACGGCCCCGCAGAGATCCACGACCAGACGAGAGTCGATGTGGCCGGCCGGCCGACCTACGAGCGAGTTCGGGCCGGGATGTCTCTCCTCGAACGATTCGGCATCCCCTACGGCGTTCTCACCGTCGCCGACCAAGCGGTCATCGACAGAGGCGCCGCCGCCCTGCTGGACTTCATCGAACAAGCCGGGGTGAAGAGCTTCGGCGTGCTGCCCTCCGAACCGGTCAACATGCCCGACGCCGTTCCGGGGACTGCGGCCGAGCACTACACCGATCCCGCCACCATGGGCGCGTTCATGTGCGACCTCTACGACCTCCTCGCAGAACGCGGCGAGGACGCGCCCCGCTGCCGGGAGTTGGAGTCGCTCGAGCAGAGCTTGGCGGGAAAGGCGCCATCCTTCTGCAAGCTGGCAGGAAACTGCCTCGGCGCGAACTACATGGTCGAGCCGACCGGCGAGATCTCGCACTGCGACCTGTTCCAAGGCGATGCCCGCTACGACTTCGGGCATGCAGGGCCCCGAGCCTTCATTGATATCCGCCGGACGTTGGCAATGGCCGAACGGCGCCGGGCTCGCGCCGCCGAACTCGACGCAATGCGCGGCTGCCCGAACTTCGACGTATGCCAAGGGTGGTGTCCGCACGAGACATACCTGTCGGTGCGCCACAACCCGGTTCACGATCCGAGTTGCTGCGGCCTCGCCCCGGTCATTCGCCACGTCCGCAGCCGCCTCGACGCCGGTCGGTCGATCGCGGTGGCGGCCGTGCAGTGATGGACGCGCAGGCCACGCAGCGCAGCGGTCGCCGCGCTCACGTCTGACCGCGAGAGCGTCGCCGTTCCGCGGTTGGCGACTCGTCCGCTTATGGATTCCGGAACGCAGGCGCGGCTCCGGGCGTGACGGCCGCGGAGAACTTCGAATAGACGCTGACACCAGCTCGCTTCCTCGCCCGCAGGAGAAACTCGTACGGCACACCGTTGGTGCGGTCGGCAGATATGGCGTTTGACGTAACCGGAGCCGCACTTTTCTGTCCGGAGATGTGTGGATGCGGAGGCCGTAGCGCGGCTCCTGGCCAAGTTGCGTCGCTTTGCCACGGACGAGCTCGACGAGGAGGAACGCGTGGTGCTGGCCGCGCTGCTCGCGCCCGCCGTCCGCATGGCCTACAGCGAAGCCGAAGTAACCGGCTTCGGGACGACCGATCTCGCGCCGTTGCCCGACCTGTTGGCGGACGCGTTGCAGCGTTCAGGGCTCCGTGTAGTCGGTCTCGCAGACCCCGGCGCGTAGCCGTCTCAGAGGGTTCCTGCGCTGTAGAGCTGCACGTCGTTGTTGACCGCGGCACTGCAGATCGCACACGCCGCGACGTGTGCGCCCGCCTGCGTCAAGCGGCCCTGCGTATACGAATCGAGGAACACGCCGCACGCCGCGCCTTGGTTCTCGGCGAGCAAGGTGAGGGCGATCGCGCTACGGAGGCGCCGGCGAGCCCGGTGAAGCACGACCTTGGCCGCACCTGCCGAAATCCCGAGTGCGCCCCCTACTTCCGCGGGCGAGTACCCGAGCTGCGTTACGAGCGCGAGCACCGTGGCGTCTCGTGCGGAGAGGCCGGCGATGCAGCCACGCACTCGTTGTACGAGGCTCTCGAGCTCGGCCAACTCTCCGGGCGCGGCCCCGGGGTCGGCCGGCTCCAGCTCGCCCTCATCGTCGAGCGCCCGCGGTTTCGGCTGCAGTCGAGCGTGGTCAATCGCGCAGTTTCGGGCGATTGTGAGCACCCAGGGCCGAAAGCGATCAGGTTCTCGCAGGCTCGGCAGTGCCTCGATCACGCGCGCGAACACGTCTTGCGTCAGGTCGGCCGCGGCCTCGCGATCTCGCACAGTTGCGGCGACGACATGATGCACGGAGCCGACGTGGCGCCGGTAGAGCGCGGCGAAGGCATCGGCATCACCTGCGACGGCCAGCGACACGAGCCTCGCATCGGGGAGCTCGGCGCCACCCACAGCTGCTGAGCCTAAGACCTGCGCGCTATTGGCGAAAGTACGACGTCAACGTTGTAACCCAACCGACCCAACTCCGTCTCTAGAGGAAGACCTGGAGGGTGCAGACCATGAGTGACGCCGACGAGGTTTCGGGCTGGGTGGTGGAGCCACCGAGCAGCGATGCCGCCATGATCGCGGTGGACTTCTCACAAGAGGGCGGTCTCACGCCCGAGGTTCTCGACGCGCTCGAAGCGCTCGCCACCGCCGTGCAAGACGCGACCGCGGCCCCCTCGACCGACGTTTCCGGCTTTGCGTACGGCATGCCGTCGATCTGCTCGGACAACAACGTGTGCGCCCCCGAATCGAGCGCGCCGTGCGTGAGAAGGCTCATCATCACCTGCACGATCAAGCCGTGCCCGACGTTTGCCATTGGGCAATGAGCGGGGGCGAGCGGGATTCGGATTGGATCGTCGAGCCGCCGGCGTTCGACGAGGCGCTGATCAGCATCGACACGTCGACCTCGAACACGCTCACTGACGAGCTGCGGGGATCGCTGGAAGCGCTGGCCCGCGCACTCGAAGAAGTCCCGCGCGGCACTGAGCTCGCCGAGGTCGAGGCCTTCACCCTCTCCGCCGGAATGAAATGCCCCACGTTGACGGTCTGCAGCCCCGAAACCTCAATGCCGTGCGCGTTCAGACTGGTCATCGATTGCACGATCAAGTCCTGTCCCTCGGCCTGCCCGAAAGCAACGCTGGGCGGCGGGTACAGCGCGTAACCGAACGCGTCAACGAGATGGAGTTGCGATGAGCGAAGAAACCGGATCCGCCGACAGTGGTTGGGTCGTCGCACCCGAAGGCCTCGAGATTCAAATCGCCGTTGGCTCAGAAGCGCAACTGACACCGGCGATACGAGAAGCGCTCGACGACCTCCTCCGCGTGCTCGAAAGCGCTTCCGAAGTCGAAGGCTTCGACCTCGCCGCCAAAGGGTGCCCCACCCAATGCAAGGCCCCCGGCTACGGAGCCTGCAACCCCCAAGGCGTCTGCGCACCCAAGATGTGGATGCCATGCGCCAACAAATCAATGTGCTCAGTCGTCGAATCGTGACCGAACGGATGACATCGTCATGAGAGAGTCGCGGTACAACGTCTGGGTCGAGCGCGAAGACAGCCGCTACGTGTACAACGGCAACAGCGGCTCGCTATTGCGCGTCGGCGAGGCCGACTACGAGGGCTTGCAGCAGTTCCTCGCCGGCGACTCGCAACCAAGCTGCCGGCCGGCGCTCCTCGCCGACCTCGCCAAGGGGCGCATGCTGATCTCGGACGACTACGACGAGTTGGCCGCGCTCGCAACCCTCTACCAGCTCACGCGCTATGACACGTCGCACTTCGGCCTGACGCTCGTCACCAGCCTCGGATGCAACTTCGATTGCCCGTACTGCTTCGAGGACAAGCACCCGTCGATCATGAACGACGAGGTGCAGGCCTCGGTGCTTGCAGTCCTCGACGACCAGCTTCCCCGTATCAAGAGCTTCGGCGCGACCTGGTTCGGCGGCGAGCCGCTGATCGGGAAACGGGCGCTGCTCGCACTCTCGGACGCCTTCATCGAGCGGTGCGACCGAGCCGAAGTCGCGTACATGGCGTCGATCACGACAAACGGGTATCTGCTCGACGAGGAGACGTGCGAACAGCTCCGGGATCGGCGCGTCAGTCACGTCCAGTGTTGCCTCGACGGTCCGCCCGACATTCACGACGTCATGCGACCGCTCGCCAACGGCAAAGGCACGTTCCGGCAAATCGTGGAGAATCTCCGCCACGCCGTCGATTACCTGAGCATCTCGATTCGGATGAATGTCGACACCGCCAACTACCAGCGGGCCGAAGAACTGCTGCAGATTCTCACTGCCGAGGGGCTCGCCGGGAGGCTCACAGTGAACCTCGGCCAGATCGTCGGCGTGAACGACGGAAATCTCGCACCATCGGCGTCGTACAAGCAGGCGTGCTTCACGTCGAGCGAGTTCGCCCAGGCCGAGACGGAATTCACGGCGTTGATCATGCGCTATGGGTTCGGCGGCGCGTCGCTTCCACAGCGCACCGGCGCACCGTGCACCGCAGTGCGCGCCAACGAGCTGGTGGTCGGCAGCGACGGCGAGTTGTACAAGTGTTGGGACTCGGTCGGAAACCCCAACGAAGTGATTGGACACATATCCGACTATGAGAATCAGAACAGCAGAACTCGGCGCTGGCTGAAGTACGACCCGTTCTCCAACGACGAGTGCAGAGGCTGCGTCGCCCTCCCGGTCTGTATGGGCGGCTGCGCCCACCACGGGATGGACGTGCTGCAGCACGAGAACCGTTGCGACACTTTCCGCTTCAATCACAACGAGCGCGTGCTCACGTTCGTCGAAGCGGCGGCCGACGGGAAGTTCGACGGCATCGTTCACACCGGCGAGCTCGCGCGCGCGGTCGACCGCCGATAGCTGCGCGGTGCATCCTTCGAGCTGGAAGCAAAAGGTGTGAGTGACGCCGCCGAGGTTTCGGGCTTAGCGGAGAGGCGATGTCCATCGTCGCCGGCCATGGGGCTCGCATCCACACAAGGCCGACGGTCATGCTCGATCTCGGTACGACGAGGATCACCAGGGACCCGAAATCAAAAGGCCGCTGAGCGCAACCCCGCTGGGCAACATCGCCTCGATCGAAGGCAAGCGGGCCGCCTTCTGGGATCGCTCGACCTCACTCCGGGCGCGCGCGGCCAGGTCAGACGGCCGTCGCTCGTGACGAGCCAGTAGCCCTGCCCGTCGGGTGACGCGGCAACGCCGACCGCCAGCGACGGCCCCGCGCTGAGTCGTCACAGCTCAATTTCGACGCCGGGCGTTTCTCGGCCGACGCTACGTCCGGGTTCTCGGCTGGCTTGTTGGAGCCGTTCGCGAGCGTGTCGTTGTTCCGCCGGCCATCCGCCCAAGGATCAGAGCCGCCAGTTCGCGGTATACGCGGTCGTGCTGCTCCTCGGCGCCTGGATCGTGGTGCCGGTCGCGATCACGCTCGCGATCCACCGGGTAGCTCCGCAGCCCGCTCGCCGTTACGCTGCTCCCCGGGGGTCGCGTATGGCTGACGGGGGCGAGGCCGAGCGCATGAGGTTGAATCAGGCGGCCGGCATGGTCGCGGCTGAGGCCGACTGCACGATTGCGGAAGCGTTCGTTCTGATGCGGGAACGCGCCACCGCGTCCGAAACGACACTGGCGGAGATCGTCGCCGCCGTGATGGATCGCAGCATCCGTTTCGATTGACCGGACAGCAGGCGCGTGGCCGAACCGGCTTCTAGCGGGGAGTGACGAAGCGAACGCGGCGCTCGATGATCTCCTCGGCCACGGCGTCCACGCTCATTCCGGACTCGCGAGCCTTCTCGGTTATCCACGCGAGCGCCTCATCGACCGTGCAGTCCGCCTGCACACTGACCATGCCCTGCGCCTGGTAGACGCGGTCGCTGCACAGCCACTGATCGATCCGGTCATTCATCACGACTCATAGTGTAGTTCTGCACCCTTTCGGCGAGAAAGCGCAGATCAGTCCTATTCGCGGCGATTCCACCAGAATAGGAACCGCGGAACGAAGTGGCGGTTAGGCGTCCTGCAGGCGGAGTCCGCCGTCGCGTGGCCCGTGCGGAGCGTCGTTCCCAGCGGCGAGGGGCACCATCTCGTCATCGGCGTCGTCCGCAGCTGGGTGCGAGCCGTAGGGCACGTTGATCCGACCGGGGTCGAGGCCGCTGATGATCGCGATCTCGGCATCGGTGAGCGTGTGCGCAACGACGGCCAGTGCGACGCTCGTCAGTTTCATCTTGTGGGCGCGGGCGTAGGAACGCAGTTGCTCGAATGCCTCGTCCATACCGACGCCGGCGCGTTCGGCGACGGTGCCCTTGGCTTGTTCGATGATGACACGACTGGTCAACGCTCGCTGCAGTTGACCGGTCAGCTGGTGAAGATCGCTGACCGTCTTGTTCTGGAGCAGCCCGATCGCGGCGGCGTGGGCGAATGCCTGGGCGAGCGATACGTCGGCGTCCCAGAGCGGCCCCGGTTTGGCCATGAACAGGTTGAGACTCCCGACCACTGTGTCACGGACCCGCATCGGGAACGCATGCACGGAAAAAAGGCCGACCTCGATCGCGGCGCGCCCGAAGCGCGGCCACGGGCTCCCGTCGCTCAGGTCGCCGTGGAACACAGCGCGGCCGGACCGGAACGCGTCGAGACCGGGCCCCTCCTGGTAGTCGATCTGTCGCAGCTCCAACAGCGTGGCCTGCTCGTTCGATGCGGCGACCGCCTGAACTCCGTCGTGGCTGTCGGCGAGCAGGACCCCCGACGACGACACGTCGAACAAATCGACGCAGCGACGGCTGAGCGTCGTCATCAGCTCGAGCGCGTCGAAGTCGTCAAAGGCGACGTCGACCAGCTGTAGAAACGTCGCGGCGACCGTTTCCAACGAGCCGTTCATGCCGCCAATCCTTCCCGCATTGGTGGCCGTTCGAAACGTGATCGAGATGTTGCGGTTTGGGGGGGGATGGTCATCTTGCCTCCGTCTTATCCGAGCGCGTAGAGATAACCGTTCGTCGCACCGCACCTGAACGTCGAGCACGTAGCCCCTCGCCGGCGCGGGCGACGCCCAGCGGCGAGCACTGCGAGCGGTGCGCGAACCGGCGGACTGCGCCACGCGTCACGGCTCCTGCCCGACGCAATAAGTGAAGGATCGCGCGGGCCGAACGGCGGGCTCGATGTGCGAAGCGCGTCCCAACCTGGGTCCCCCCGACAGGTGACGTCGAGATGCC
>CAZLEC010000005.1:0-17640 GCA_964558245.1 uncultured Burkholderiales bacterium
CGGCGCACCAGGCCCACTCGGCATCGTGGTGGGCGCGGAGCTCTTCGACGTTCGACGCCGACTGGGTCGGCTGGTTCTTGAACACCGGTTGCGGCGTGCAGACGATCAGGGGCGCGCCGACCGCGGCGGTGAAGTCGCAAAGGCCGAGGTAGTAGTCGATCTGCGGCAGTGCCGGATCGATCAACACGCCGGAATGCGTTTCGCTGCAGCCCAGCAAATAGGACTTGCAACCGCCTGTTGCGACTTGTTCGAATATCATCTCGCCCCCCCGAAGCCCGATCCTATTTCGGCTGCTTGGTGGTCCGCAGATAGGGTTTGAGCGTCGTGAAGCCGGGGAACAGCGTCTTGGCGTCGTCGTTCACGACACCGACCGCCGTCGCGGCCATCAGGAACCGCCGGTTGGGGTAGGTCTGGGCGAGCACCGAGCAGAACCACCGGTCGGCCACGGGGAACGTCTTGCCGAGCCCGTAGTAGAAGGGAATGTCGGTGCCGTCCCAGTAGCCCATCGCGACGGGACCGCTGGCGTTCACGAACCCGTCGTTGAGCCCGCCGTCGTACGACGTGTGGCTGGCGTCCCAGGCCTGACTCGGTACCGAGTGGAGCTGGCAGGTCGACGGCATGTGGAACGCCTTGAGCAGGTCGCCGTCGGTGTAGGGGTTCGCGTCGATCGGGAGCCCGTCGGAGCCGAGCTTGAATCCGTCGCCGCGCGACAACATGCCGAAGTGGTCGTCGTAGGAGTGGTTCTCCATCATCAACACGACGATGTGCTCGATCTGCGGCAGCGTGTCGGTGCCGGCCTTCAACTTCGGGAACGGGAGCGATCCCGGCTTGCGTATCGTGAATTGGCTCGTCGAGGTGAGGCGCGCGAAGTGCGACGACGACGCCGGGATCGGCGCCGGGGTGCGGGTCAGGCTCTTCACGCCGGCGGGGGCACACGCCGCGAGCGCGGATCCGGCCGCGATGGCCCCGATTCCCTTCAGGATCGCGCGCCGGCTCAGCGCCGACTCGTCGTCACCGGCATCGCCCGCAGGCTCGAGCAGCGGCTCGCCGGAGGAAAACTGATCGTCCACGGCACCCCCCAAGATGTGTCGACGAGAACTGTTTACTACGTACCGATCGGATCCGCATTCGACTGCGCCGGGGTGCGGCTCAAATCAACCTCACGAGTGCCACAGTGCCCACAGCGACGATCACCAAGCGCAGCGCGCGTGGGTTCAGGCGACGCCCGAACGTGGAGCCGAGCTGACCACCGATGATGGAACCGGCCGCGATGAGACCGACGATCTTCCAGTCGATGTGCGTGGCGAACACGAACACGACCGACGCCACCAGGTTCACGGATCCGGCGAGCACGTTCTTGGCCGCGTTGAGCCTTTGGAGGTGATCGCGCACGAGCATGCCGAGCAACGCGATCAGGATGATGCCCTGCGCCGCACCGAAGTAGCCGCCGTAGATGCCGGTCGCGGCGACCAACAGCAAGAGCGCGGGGCCGATCTCGGTCTTGCGCGCGCTCGGTCGCGCGTTGAGGTACGCGGAGATGCGCGGCTGGAGCACCACCAACGTCAGGGCGATCACGATGAGGACGATGACGATCCGCTTGAAGACCGTGCTCGGCAGCACCAGCAGCAATACCGCGCCGATGAGCCCACCGGTCACGGATGCGGGAACGAGTCGGACCAGGCGATCGCGTTGCCCCACGAGCTCGCGCCGGTACCCGTAGACCGCCGACAGTGCACCCGGAACGAGACCGATGTCATTCGACACGTTGGCGAGCACGGGCGCGTACCCGAGCGCGACGAGCGTCGGGAACGTGATCAGCGACCCGGACCCCACGACCGCGTTGATGGTCCCCGCGCCGACTCCCGCCGCGAAGATGAGGACAGCGTGAAATGCCGTCACTGTGGGCGCCGCGCGCTCGGTCGGCCCACTCGACAGTCAACCCGGCGTCGCGTCGTACGTGCGGTTCGGCGTCACGAGGCGAAGCATCGGTGCGATCTCGGTGCGGAAGCCGTGCGGCGAGCGCATGGCCGGATCGCCGTCTCGCAGGGCTTCGGCGTCGTCGAGCCCGGCCGCGAGCACGACACCGATGCCGTACGCACCGGCGGCATCGGCGACCGGACCGAACGCGATGGCCGTGCCCTCCTCCGCGAGCCGCGTCCAGTAGCCGACATGTCTCGCCATCGTCTCGCGCTCCTCGGGAGACATGTCGGACATGAATGTGGGGCGAGGCGCGAGCAGCCGGAACACGAAGCCCTGCATGCATGGGAAGTTACCGGAGCAACCTCGGCCGAGGTCGTCCGGCTACGCCGCGGGGAGCACCAGCGTGCACACCGGCGGCTCCGCGTGCGCAGGATCGAGCGCGTTCGGCACGTACTGACCGGTGATCGGGCTCGACACGATCGAGAGATGGTCGCTGAAGTCGAGTGGGCAGTGGTCTTGCAGCGTGATGTTCGTGACGTTCGGGCCGGCGAGGAAGCTGCTCGTGTACGGGCTCACCAGCTCGTCGTACCGCGTCGAGATGTTCGTGTAGACCACACTGCTCGCCGGTGCGCGTGCCTCGATCTTCGCGACGTAGTCGGAGCCGACGAGGAACTCGTCGCACGAGCCGCACACCTGAGTCGTCGGGTCGGAGCCGGGGAACAGCGATTCGAACGTCGAAAGCGCGATGCACGAACGGCCCACAACACGTACCCGGGTCAGACGACGCACGATGGACTGGCCTCCGTCTCCGACCCGCGCGAGCCGGCCGGTGACTCTCTACCCACTCGGCGTGATCGCCATGCGCGCCCGCGCGCCCCGCCCGGATCGGCCCGTTTCCAAATCGGGCTTCAGACGACTACTCCCACGAGGGAGGCGGCGCCCCGCGGTTGCGAATGGTCACGACCGATTCGCGGCGGGCTCCGTTTGCGAGGTCTTCCGAGCGGCAGATCAGGCGGATCGGTTCCAGGAGGCTCGCGAATGAGCACGTCGGGTTCGTTGGCAGGTCCGCACGGCTGGAAGGCCTGGGTGTGCGGTTTGGCGATCGTGGGTGCGGCGCTCGGCACGGCCGCCACGGCCGGAGCCGCGCCGACCGTGCCCGGCGCGCCGACGATCACGTCGGTGAGCGCGGGAGACCACAGCATTCGCGTCGCGTTCACGCGGCCGGCGAGCAACGGCGGCTCGCCGATCTTCCTCTACAAGGCCGTCTGCTCGTCCACCGACGGTGGTACCGCACGCGGCGACAGCGAGTTCCACACGGTCCTGCACGTGAACGGTCTCACGGCCGGCAAGACGTACACGTGCACGGTCGCCGCGAGGAACCGGGTCGGCTTCGGGCCCGCGTCGGCGCCGTCGGCGGCAGTGCTGGTGCTCCCGATCCTTCCCGGCGCGCCGACGATCACGTCGGTGACTCCGGGCGACCGGACGGTCCGCGTCGCGTTCACGCGGCCGGCGAGCAACGGCGGTTCGCCCATTTTCCTCTACAAGGCGGTGTGCTCGTCGAGCAACGGCGGTACGGCCCGCGGCGACAGCGACTTCCGCACGGCGCTCCACGTGAACGGTCTCACGGCCGGCAAGACGTACACGTGCACGGTCGCCGCGAGGAACCGGGTCGGCTTCGGGCCCGCGTCGGCGCCGTCGGCATCGTTCACCGCGCTTCCTATCCCGCCCGTCGCGCCCGGCGCGCCGACGATCACCTCGGCTGCCACCGCGGAGGTCGGGAACATCTCGGTCGCGTTCTCACCGCCGGCGAACAACGGCGGCGCGGGCATCACCGACTACAAGGCGACCTGCTTCTCGAGTGACGGCGGCGTCACGCGCAGCGACGATCGCGGCTCGTCGCCGGTCGTCGTGCACAACCTCACGTCATCGAGGACCTACACCTGCACGGTCGACGCGAGGAACCGGGTCGGCTTCGGTCCGCCCTCGGCGCCCTCCGGCCCGGTCGTGGTGCTCGGCAAGCCGGTTGTCACCGCGCCGGGTGCACCCACGATCACGTCGGCCACAGCCGGGGCCCAGAGCGTGACGGTCGCGTTCTCGCCGCCCGCCAACGACGGCGGCGCCACCATCACCGACTACAAGGCCACGTGCGTCTCGAGTGACGGCGGCGTCACGCGGAGCGACGATCGCAACGGCTCGCCGATCCTCGTCGTGCACCTCACGTCGGGCAAGACCTACACCTGTACGGTCATGGCCAAGAACAAGATCGGATTCGGAGCACCGTCGGCGCCATCGGCCGCGGTGGTGACCTCGTAATCGACCGACCCCCCAGGAGTCCGATGACACGGTCCATTGCTCGCGCGGCCGCGATCGCGATCTCGTTGATGCTGATTGCGGTGACGCCTGCGGTTTCGCAGGCGTCGGCCGCGACTCCGGCCTCGACCACGCTCGTCTCGCGGTGGAAGCTCGCGCTCGATTTCCGTACGCATCCGAACCGCAACCCCTTCCCCAGTTACCTCGGCGGTCCCGCCGTGTGGAGCTTGCGCGCGAGCAGGTCGCTCAACCGTGATGGCGACTACCCGTTGTTGTCCGAGTTCTCTTCGACGTTCGGATCGCCGGGAGTCAAGGCGTGGCACGGCAGCAGTCGGGGTTGCGTCCGGTTGCCCGCGATCGGAGTGAACACCAACGCCAAGTCGTCGCGGCCGGTCTGCAGCGCACGTGTCCCGGCCGAGGCCGCGTTCGCCACCCCGTCGGCGGGTCGGATGGCGATCGTCGCGTGGACCAGCCCGTTCGACGGGACCGTCTCGATATCTCACGACGCGGTGGCCGACCTCGACGGCGCGTGCGGCGACGGTGTCTCCTACTCCGTGTACTTCGGGTCGGTGCCGCTCGCGAGCGTCACAGTCGCCAACAAGGGCGGCACCGAGCTCGCGCCGATCACCCAGACGATCAAGCACGGCCAGTCGTTCTCGTTCATCGTCGATCCCGGCCCGGCGCACAACGCGGGCTGCGACACCACGCAGCTCCAGATCACGATCGACCACATCTCGCCGTAGCTCGCCGTAGGCCGGCGGTGGGGCCCGGACCCCTCACGTCCGGAGCCCCCCATGGCGGCGGGTACCCTTGTAGTCCCATGTTTTCCCGATCGCGTCGCTGAAGAGTGCTCTCCGGCTCCGGCTCACCGCCGCGTGAGCTCTACCGCTGGCAGCTCGACGCGCTGGTCAGCTGGCTGCGCTACGGCCGCCGGGGCGTGATCGAGGCCGTCACCGGCTCGGGCAAGACCGATGTCGCGATCGCGGCGGCGTCCGACGCGCTGCGCCGTGGCCGCTTCGTGCTCGTGGTCGTTCCTTCCCGGGTGCTCATGGAGCAGTGGCACGGCCGGCTCACCGCCGCGATCCCGGCTGCCCGGATCGGCCGGCTCGGCGACAGCGGCAAGGACGTGCCCGCCGACTGTGACGTGCTCGTCGCGACGCGTCATTCGGCCGCGGCCTACAAGCCCGTGCCTCCCGACGAACGGGGCGGCCTGCTCGTGGCCGACGAGTGCCACGGCATGGGCGGCGGGATCCTGCGCCGCGCGCTGCTCCCCCAGTACGAAGAGCGGCTCGGGCTCACCGCGACGTTGGAGCGCAGTGACGATGCCGTCACCGACCTGCTCCTGCCGTTCTTCGGCGGCATCTGCTACCGGTACGGCTTCGAGCAGGCCATCGCCGACGGAGTGTGCGCACCTCCCCGTGTGGCATTCGTCGGTGTCCCGCTCACTCTCGGCGAGCGAGAGGAGTACATCGCGGTCGAGCAGCGTCTGGTGGGCGCACGTCATCACCTTCGCATGGTCCGCGACATGCCGCTCGAGCCGTTCGGCGACTTCCTCGCCGCGGTCGCGCACCTCGCCGAACGAGATGCCGGCGCCGACGGCCGCGCGGCCCGGGAGTACCTCGACGCGTTCACCAAGCGGAGGCAGATCGTCGCGCAGACCATCGGTAAGTACGAGTTGCTCGGCAGCCTCGCGCCGGCGATCAAGGATGCCGACGGCGCACTCGTGTTCACCGAGACCGTCCGCGCCGCGAACCACGCGATCAACCGGCTCGATCCGCACGTGTCGATCGATCTCATCACCGGTTCGACCGCTCGCCGCCAACGTCGTGAGATTCTCGACGATCTGCGCGTGCGCAGGCTCGACGCCGTCGCCGCGCCGCGAGTGCTCGACGAAGGCATCGACGTGCCGGATGCGAATCTCGGGATCGTCATGAGCGCGAGCCGCACCCGGCGCCAGATGATCCAGCGCATGGGTCGCATCCTGCGGCGCAAGCGCACGGGTGTCGCGGCCCGTTTCGTGATCATGTTCGCCAAGGACACGTCGGAAGACCCGTCGAACCGGGTCGAGCGCGACGGGTTCCTCGACGAGATCGAGCGCATTTCACAGGCGACGGGGATCTTCGACAGCGAGCACTTCGAAAAGCTGGATGCGTTCCTCGCCGCGCCCGGTCCCGACGCTGTACCGGCGCCGGAGCATCTCGAGAGCTACGAGCGGGCCGCGGCCGCCGCGGGGGCGGATGGTGACCGCGTCCTCGACGACGCCACGATCGAATCGATGGCAACCGTCCTCGGTGTCGAGGAGGCGTACGCGTTCCTCAGCTTCACGCGGCGGCACCAGTCGAGCGCGCGCCACGAGTCGGCGATTCGCCTGCTCGGTTCCCGGTTGCCGGAGCCCGAAGCGGCCCCGACGTATCTTCCCCTCGAGCCGACGAATCTCCCGAAGATCGCCAAACCGCGAGTGGAGCCGAAGCGACTGTCGACGGGGCAGATGGCGCTCGAGATCGCACGCGTCGGCGACGCCTGGCGCATCAGCTGCACCGGTTGTGGCGAGGCGGCGCCGGTTGTCCAGTTCCGCTGGCAGGTGCTCGACCAGACGGTCCCCTGCCGGTGCGACTGAGCCCGCGGCGCGCGCGTGCGATCTCGAGCAGCCGCGTCGTCAACGCCTGAGCGCGTCGCGCTCCGGATCCGCGACGAACAGCTCGCCGAGCCAGGCGTCGAGGTCGGCGGCACTCGCCGGTCGGCGAATGTGGTAGCCCTGCACGAGGTCGCAACCCATCGCGGTCAGCTCCTCCTGCGTCATCGCATCTTCGACGCCCTCGGCCACCACGTGGAGGCCGAGGTTGTGGCCGAGGTCGACCGCAGATTGAACGAGCACGTAGTCGCTCTCGTCGCGGTTCATGTCCCGGACGAAGGAGCGGTCGATCTTCAGCTCGTTGACGGGGAGATCCTTGAGGTACGACATCGAGGAGTATCCCGTGCCGAAATCGTCGATGCTGAGGCAGATACCCATGCCGTTGAGCACCTCGAGCGCGGCGAGCGCACGCGCCGGGTCGGTCATGATCGCGCCCTCGGTGAGCTCGAGGCTCAACAAGCTCGCCGGCACGCCGGCCGCCTCGAGGAGTCGTCCGACCTTGGCCGGGAAGCCGAGATCGTGGAGCGAACGGGCGGAGATGTTCACCGCAACCGGGATCGCCCAACCGCGGTCGAGCCAGGCCCGGGCCTGCGCGAGTGACTGGCGCAAGATCTCGTCGGTCAGCGGGTGGATCACCGCGGTCCCTTCGGCAACCGGGATGAAGTCGTCGGGCATCAGCTGGCCCCGGGTCGGATGATTCCAGCGGACGAGTGCTTCGACGCTGTGGAGTTGCCCCGAGGTCGTCCTCACTTTGGGCTGGTACACCATCACGAGCTCACCGTTCCCGATCGCGCGCCGCAGGTCGCCGAGGAGCGCGAGCCGGGCGACGGTGTTGTCGTCGCGGGTCAGCTCGTAGGTGACGTGGGGCACGCGCTGGCTCTTCGCCTCGTACATCGCGACGTCGGCGTGACGGAGCGCGGTCTCGACGTCGGTCTCGGGGCCCGCCAACGCGATGCCGATGCTGGCCTCGACATCGAGCGAGATGTCCTTCACCGTGAACGACTCGGCCAGCGCGTCAGTGAGCCGCTTCGCCGCGATCACCGCGTCATCGGCACTGGTCTCACAGAGGAGCACGGCGAACTCGTCGCCGCCGAGCCGGGCGACGGAATCGCCGGCGCGCAGCGTGCCCGTGAATCGCTGCGCGATCTGGCCCAGTAACAGGTCTCCGTAATGGTGCCCGAGGGTGTCGTTGACGTCCTTGAACCGGTTGAGGTCGACCAACATCACCGCAACCTGCTTGCCCGACCGCCGTGCCGCTTCCAATGCCTGCGCGGTGCGGTCCTGGAAGAGCGACCGGTTCGGCAGCCCCGTCAAGCTGTCATGCAGGGCTTGATGCCGGTTGAGGCGGCTCTGCACGCGGACGCGTCGATTCGAGCGGGCCAGCGTGGCTGCCGCGGCGGCGATGAGCGCGATGGCTGAGATCAGCGCCGCTACGTCGATCCCGAGCACGATGTGGTCGGCGTGGCGCATCGACGACAGCTGTTGCAGGGCTGAGGATTCGCGCGTCGCGGCCTCGTTGTAGATCTGGGTCTGCATCACACCGAACACCGGGTCGACCGTCCGGCGGTCGATCGCGTTCACGACCGCCGACGACTCGTGGCGGTCGACCGCGGCGAACATGATCGTCGCCGCGCGTACGTAGGCTGCGTGCTCGCGTCCGACCTTGGCAGCCAACTGCCGATCCGTCGCCGTTCCGAGCCGTTGCACGTCGGTCAGCGCAGCCCGCACCTCCACACGCGCCGCGCGGTGAGCTGCCAAGGGATCCGGTCCGGGCTCCAACCGATACTTCCGTTCGAGCGACTCCTCGGCCGCAACCCCGGTCGCGGCCTTCTGGTACGCCGTGCTGAGCAGCACGGCGCGCTGGGACTTGGCCGCGATGTGGTCGGTCGCGAAGGATCCGCCGATCGACACCACCATGAGGCCGATCACCGCCGCGGAGACGAGCGCGATGCCGAGCCGACCGTCGCGCGCGGATCCGTCCTGTCGGGGCACGGGAGGTTTCATGCGGGAGGGATCGACAAGTTGCGCGTCGGGCCGCAGAGGCGAAAGACCCCATTTCCGAGGCCCGAACGGCGCCCGAGCGGCGTCTCCCGGGTTCGACGCGTGATCGTGGCGCGAAGATGGGCCGTGGACGACGCCGCCCTGCCGAGCCCCGCCGAGTACGACAACCCGGCTCCGCCCGTCGACATTCGCGCGGCGCGCGGACTGTTCCCGGCGACCGACAACGGCGCGTATTTCAACACCGCCGCGGTCGGCCTCGCGAGCCGAGAGCTGGTCGAGGCCTATCACCGCTGTATAGACGAGTGGGCCGAGCACGGGTTCGACTTCGCGCGCGGCGAGGCGGCCGGCGAGCGCGCGCGGGCCTCGGTTGCGGCACTGATCGGCGCCGAGGCCGCCGATGTCGCGTTGATCGCGTCGGTGTCCGCGGCCGCCGGCCTGGTCGCCGCCCAGTTCGAGGCGGCCGGACCGGGGCAGAACGTCGTGATCGGTGAACGCGAGTACAGCTCGAACCACTACCCGTGGCGACTCCTGGAGCGCAGGGGCTACGAGGTGCGGCAGGTCCCGTTCCGCAACGGTGGGCTCGAACCCGACGACGTCGCCCGGCACGTGAACGGAGCGACCGTGCTCGTCGCGTTGAGCGGTGTCCAGACCGCGACCGGGCACCGCTCCGACCTCCGGGCGATCAGCGCGATCGCGCGCGCGGTCGGTGCAATCGTGTTCGTCGACGGCTCGCAGCTCGTGGGCGCGCAGCCGGTTGCCCCCGACCTCGACGCCATCGACGTCTTGGCGACCGCGGATCACAAGTTCTTGTTGAACGCGGGCCGCGGCCTCGGCTACTGCTACTTCTCCCGCGACGTCCAGGATCGCTTCACGCCGTTCAACGCGGGCTGGAAAGCGGGACGCGTGCCGTTCGAGAGCTTCTTCGGGCCCGCGATGGACCTGTCGCCGACAGCCTCGCGTTTCGACAACTCGATCAGCTGGCTCGCCGCGATCGGGAACGAGGCGGCGCTCGGCGTGTTCGGCACGTTCGGGGCCGATGCGATCTACCGACGCAACCGCGAGTTGGCCGAGTTGCTCCGAGGTTCACTCACCGAGATCGGACGGGTTCCGGTCGACCTTCCCGGAGCGAACCGGAGCAACATTGTCGCAGTGCCGCTGCGCGACGCCGACCCGGCCCGACTGCTCGCCGGCTTGAAGCGCCGCGGCATCACGTGTGCGACCCGCGACGGCAACCTGCGCCTCGCCGTCAATTTCTACAATCACGAAGACGACGTCGATCAACTGACGAGCGCGCTCGCGCAGATGTGACATCCGAACGGCCCGATTCGTCGGACCGAAGGACCCACCCCGTGCACACCTTGGGTGCGAGCGTTCGCCGCCGCGAAGAACTACGGCGACGCGCGGTTCCTCGGTTTGGGGCGCGGGCGTGCCGGCGAACTCGTTCCCGATCTCGCAGCTCTGGTCCGGGCTCCGGCGGGCAGCACGGAACTGACGCCCGTCGCGGTTGGCGACGCCATACTCGGGGTATACCGGACCACAACGTCGTCGGGCGGTAAAACGCGCGAGATTGGCAGATACACATGGCCGGCAAATCTGCCTCAGTAGTACTGGGCGTCCTGTTGGCGTTCGCGGTCGTCCCGGGCGTTGCCACGGCAACCGCGGCGAGCGCCACGATCCCGTTCTCGATCTCGACTTCCCCACCCCTCGTTCCGGCCTTTTCCGCCGGCACCCCGAACTACGTCGTCGCGTGTGCCGGTCACGCGACCACCCGCGTCACGACCACGGGCGCCTCGGTGATCGGGGGCCGGCAAGTCGTCGGAAACGCAAGTCTCCAGGCGCACCTCGCGCCCGGTCAGGCACTCGAGATCACGGGCGGCGGGCACCAGTACTTCGCCCGCTGCCTGCCGGCCGACTTCCCGAAATACACGGCGTCGGTGACCGGCACCCCGCAGGCACCGGGAATGCTCGTGACGCCCTCGACATCGCTCACCGGACCCGCGGGCCATTACGTGGTCGCGTTCGACGCGCACGGAGTGCCGGTGTGGTGGTACCGCGACCGGAACGTGCCGGTCGACGCCAAGTTCTTCGGGCCGTCGACGATCGGCTGGGCCAGTGGGCCCGCCGCGGTGACCGGGGGCACGTTCTCGCTCCGCGGGCTCAACGGCGCGCTGAAGCACACCGTCGGCGGACCGAAACAGTTGCTCGACGAGCACGACGTGCAACGACTTCCCGACGGGAACTATCTCGCGATCCTCGACGTCGCCCATCCGGCAGTGGACCTGTCGAGCTGGGGCCTTTCGCCGCAGGCGAGCATCACCGACAACGTGGTCGCCGAGCTCAACGGCCAGAACCAGGTTCTGTGGAGCTGGAGCGTCACCGACCACATCGACGTGGCCACCGCCAACGTCAACTGGCGGTCGCAGTTTCCCGACGTGATCCACATGAACTCGATCCAGTACTTCGGCGATCACGAGCTCCTCATCAGCATCCGTCACTTCGACGCCGTGTACGCGATCAACATGCGTACCGGAGCGATCCTCTGGAAGCTGGGTGGATCGCCGACCCCGCAGTCGTTGACGGTTGCCCACGATCAATACGCGACGCCGCAGGATCCGGGCGACCTGTTCTCCGGCCAGCACGACGCTCGCATCAACCCCGACGGCACGTTGACGGTCCAGGACAACGGCACGCAGCGTCTGCGTCCGGTGCGAGCGCTGCGCTTCGCCGTCAGCCCGGCGACCCATTCGGCGACGGAGCTGGGGCAGGTCGCCGACACGCGGATCGGGCCCGCGTTCTGCTGCGGCGGTGTGGACCGGCTCTCGACCGGTGACTGGCTCGCGTCGTGGGGCACGGCCAACTTCGTGACCGAGCTGACTCCGAGCGGTGTCGCGGTGCTGACCGTGAACTACCCGGCGTACTTCTCGTATCGCGTCGCGCCGATCACGCCGTCGATTGCTGCGCTCCGCGGCGGAATGGACGCAATGGTCGCCCCGCTGCGGCTCTGAGGCGGACGCGGCGCGCACCGGGAAGGTGTACGGTCGAGTACGAAGCTCGATCATGCGAGTGAGCCCCGGTCCTCGGCTCGTTCGCCCCGAAACCGGGGTAGGCGACATGCCGGGAACGTGTTGGGCCGCTGGTGAGATCGACTTGGCGACGGCGCCGGCGTTTTCCGCTGAGCTTCGCCGCACTATCGACGGCACCGACGAACAGATAGTGACGGTCGACTGTGCCGCAGTGACCTTCATGGGGACGGCCGGATACCGCGTCCTCGCGGCGGCGACGGAATACGCCGCGATGCGGAGTCACACCCTGGTGATCCGGAGCCTTTACCATGCGTGCGCACGGATGATTCGGCTGTGCGACTCGTACGGCGAACTCCGCGGCGAGGCCTGTGCACCGGTTGGTTCCATGGCACCGGCGCATCTGAACATCATGGCCTGAACAACTTGTTTGTGGCGTGCCGTGCGCTCAACGTGAACCACTCCACCGGTACTGGTAATTCGCGCGCGAACCGTCGAAAGTGCGTGGAGGTCGCTGGGCGGTGCTCGCGTTTCCGCGCGGTTCGGATTCGTCGACGCTGAGGAGGCACGGGTGCGAGGGGGGTTCTTGCGGTCGGCCGGCACCATCGGGTGCGCGGCGTTGGCGTTGGGCGCGTTCACCGTGGTGCCGGCACGGGCCTCGACGGTTGGAGGCAGCGCGACCGCGGCCGCGGCGTCACCCACGTTCACCGCGCCGGTAGTTGCCGTCTCGGCCGGATTCGAACACAGCCTCGCGCTCCTCGGCGACGGCACCGTCGTTGCGTGGGGCTCGAACCGAATGAGTCAACTCGGCAACGGCACGACGATCACGTCGAACGTGCCGGCCGAAGTGTGCGCCCCGACCGTCACCGCGTGTCCGCCGGGTTCCCCTCCGAGCTCGTTCCTTCACGGCGTCAAGGCGATCGCAGCCGGTGCGTTCTTCAGCCTCGCGTTGCTCGACGACCACACGCTCATGGCGTGGGGTCGTGCCGGCGACGGCTCGCAGGGCTCCTTGGGCATCGGCCGGACCCGTGGGAACGCGTGCAACGGCGAGTGCCAAACCGTTCCGGTGCAGGTGTGCGCCGTCGGAGTGCCGTCGTGTTTGCCCGGCTCACCTCCGAGCTCGTTCCTGCAAGGTGTCACGGCCATCGGAGTCGGCACGTTCTTCGGTCTGGCGGTGCTCAGCGACACTTCGGTCGTGGCTTGGGGATCCAACACCTCGGGACAGCTCGGGAACGCCGACGTGAAAGTCCGTATCGCGCAACCGGTCGCCGTGTGCGCAGTGGGCGTGAAGTCGTGTCCACCCGGCTCGCCGGCCGGCAAGTTCCTCACCGGTGTCAGCGCGGTCTCGGGTGGTGACTCGTTCAGCATGGCGCTGCAAGGTCACACGGCATTGGCGTGGGGCCAGAACCGGTACGGCCAGCTCGGCAACGGCACGGTCAACGGTCCCGACAAGTGCAGCACGTTCGCGTGCAGCCAGGCGCCGCTCGCCGTCACCAGGCTGAAGCAGCCGGTGTCGCAGGTCTCGGCCGGCAACTACCACAGCGTCGTCGTCGTCGACGACGCGGAGGGAACGCCCGTCGGAGTCGAATCGTGGGGCAGCGACACCGAAGGCCAGATCGGCATCGGCTCGAAGCGCGGGAACGCGTGCAAGGGAGACTGCCAGACGACCCCGTTGGCGGTCCCCGGTGATTGGAGCGGCCTGACCGCCGTCTCGGGCGGGCGTTCGTTCAGCCTGGCGTTGGTCGGCGGCCGGGTCGTGGCCTGGGGCGTCAACCACAACCCCGGGCGCCTCGGCGACGGCACGCGCAAGAGCACCAGCGCACCCGTCGCGGTGTGCGGCGTCGCGGTGAAGGCGTGCTCGTTGACCTCACCGATCAGCAAATTGCTGCACGGCGTCACGGCCATCTCGGCGGGCGGCACCGTGAGCCTCGCCCTCCTACCCAAGATCGTCGCGGTATGGGGATCGAACTACCGCGGCTCGCTCGGGACCGGGAGCAACGCGTCCGGCGGCACCGCGTTCCCGCTCCGGGTGAGCCTGCTGAGCGGGAGCGGCGCGTAACTTCCCGGCCAACGCGCCGAGCCGGTGCGATCGCCGCTTCCCGCGCTCGTCGCGAGCACAACGTAGATCTCGCCCCGCGCTCGCCGTGGGCGAACACCGAGCGCGGTACCGCTCGACCGCGCTCCACATTTCCGGTTCCCCGCCACGACTGGGCCATGCTCTCCCACGTGCGACGCGACACACGCCCCGGGCCTCGGGGAGCGATCGCGACGATCCGTGCGCTGCGCGGCCTCACCTCGGATCCGTGTTCGGCGCTCGACGAGCTCGTCGCGCAGCACGGCCCGACGTTCGTCGTGCCGGCCGGCCCGATGACGATGGCCGTCGTCGGAGATCCCACGCATCTCACGGCATTGCTGGCAACCACGACGAACGCGTTCCGTTGGGGCCATCCCTTCAACGTGCTCGGTTTCATCGTCGGTCCCGGTTCGATGATCGTCTCCGACGGCGACGACCACCGCCGCCGGCGCGGCGCGACCCAACCGGGCTTCGCCCGCAGGCGCCTCGATGCCTGGATCCCGCTCGTCGTCGCGGAGACCGATCGCCTGATCGACGACGCGCTCTTGCCCGCGGACGCGCCCGTCGACTTCTATCCGCACGGTCGCCGCCTCGTCCGGCGGATCGTCGTGCGGGTGTTGTTCGGCGACGCCCTCGGGGATCGCGCCGACGAGCTGGGCGCGACGCTCGAGCCCGCCATGACCTACGGCGTCCAGCCCGCGTTGCGTCAGCTCCCGCACCCACTCCCCCGCACACGACGCGCCCACGCGCGCGCGTCACTGCGCGCGGCCGATCGCATCATCTACGAAGAGATCGAGCGCAGGCGGCGCGCGCCCCGTGCCACCGACCGGCCCGATGTGCTCGACACACTCATCGACGCCGGAGGCGACACGCTCACCTCGAGTGAGATCCGCGACCAGACGATCACGCTGATCGCCGCCGGCTACGACACGACGTCTTCGGGCCTGGCGTGGACGGTGTTGGGCGCGGCGCGGCATCCACCGGTATGGGCGCGGCTGCGGGCCGAAGCCGATCAGGTGCTGAGCGGCGAACTCGATGCCGCCGCGTTGCGCGGGCTGACCTACGCCGACGCAGTTGTCCGCGAGTCGCTCCGTCTGCATCCGCCGGGCGTGTTCAGCCCCCGCCAGGCCATGCGCGACATGCGCGTCGGAGACCTCTCGATCAAGAAGAAGACGATGATCCTCTGGTCGCCCTACGTGTCGGGCCGGCTCCCCGACGTGTGGGGTGATCCCCTCTGCTTCCGTCCCGAACGATTCGTCGACCCCGACGAGCGCCAGCAACGCGCTATCGACGGCGCCTGGCTGCCGTACGGCAAAGGTCCGCGCGCGTGCATCGGGTTCCAACTCGCGCAGATGGAGATGACGCTCGCGCTCGCGCGGCTTGCACAACGGGTCGACGTGGCGCTCACATGTCCCGAGACGCCGCGACCCGTCGGGATGATCGTGAACCGTCCCGAAGGCGGTGTCGTCGCGAACATCACCGCGCGTTGACATTCTCGCTCGCACCGCCGGTAGGTCGCTGCCTGCCAAGAGACGAGGCGCCAACCCGCCAGGTGCCCGCGCCCGCCGGGCGGAATACGGCCTCGACGCGCGAGTCCGCCCGACGAGTATCTTCTGGTGTCTTTCACGCCAGGAGGGCGGGTGCGGTCGAATCGACTCGTAACACAGGATGTGATCGCGGAACGAGCGAACAAGCGGCCGGCCCCGCAGTCGACGAGGGCGGCTCTCGTACAGCGCCATTTCGCCGCAGTTCCGCTGTTCTCGGAGTGCTCGAAGCGCGAGCTGCGACTCCTCACCAAGATGGCCGTCGTCGAGCCGCGCGCATCGGGCGCAACACTCGTCACTCAAGGCGAGACGGGCAACGATGCCTACATCGTGCTCCAGGGTGCGTGCCGGGTCGTGCGCAACGGGCGACGCGTCGGCAAGATCGAGGCGGGAGGGATCGTGGGCGAGCTGTCCATGCTCAACCACGCGCCGCGCAATGCGACCGTGGTGGCCGAGTCGCCGCTCGAGGTCGCGGTGCTGCAACGAGCGCAATTCTTCGCATTGCTCGATCAGGTCCCGTCGATCGGCCGCAAGTTGCTCAATCGCCTCGCGGCTCGGGTGCAGGAGCTCGACCGGCGGGCACTGTCGTAAGGTGACGCCAGCATCGTTGAGCCGGTCCGGGTATCCAGCGACCCGGCCATTTGGTGGGGGGCACGACATGGCAATGCACTGCGCACCGCGCGCACGGTCCCGGCACGCCGTGTTTGCGCTCGTCGCTGCCTTCGCAATTGCGTGCGGGGTGTCGATCCCGGTGGTCGCGGCCGCGGCGAACACGCCGACCGCGGCACGCGTGACGGTCGCCCGCCGCGCGAAGTCGGTCACGCGTTGCTTCGGCCGGTACCCGGGCGACAGCCCCGGTGAGAGCTCGCCGAGCCACGCGGGGGCCGCCGGGGCTTCGGCTGCGACCGTTCCGATTCGCTACGCGCCCGGTTGCCTCGGCCACGACGAGCCCGAGATCGCGCCGATCTCCTCCGCGGCGAACACCGGGCAAGACCTGACGTGGACGATCGTCCTTCCCAGCGACGGGACCGGACCCGACGCGCGTCCCGTCATCGACTTGGGCCCGGTCTTTTGGTTCGGTGCGTCGGTGCACGATTCGAACAGCCTGTTCGGCCAGGCGTTCGCAGAGCTGCAGTTCTATCCCGACAGCGTGCTGAACGCGCACGGCTGCGCGTCGAATGGCAATTTCGACATCGACTTGACGCCGAACAAGTTCACCGTCTGCTCGCCGGTGTGGGCCGTGCACCCGAACAGCGGCATCGAGTACGCCACGTTCAACGCGATGCTCACGCCCTCGGGTTCCGGCAGCCCGTTGGTCATGAACAGCGGCGACACGGTGACGATCCACTTTTTCAAAGGCACGCAGTCGGGAACGCCGCTCAATGTCTCGGTCACCGACGTGACAACCGGGCAACACTCCAACCCGATCGTGCTCTCGAGCCCCAAGGACGGGCCGTTGGCACCGGCTGCCGGATCGAACTCGACGTCGAACTTCGTCAAGTGGGGAAACGTCGACCAACCGCCGCTCTCGTTCTCGTGGGAGATCGGCCACGCGAACGTCTACGTCTACCCGCAATCGGTCGAGTGCGTTCCCGGCATGTTCAACTGCTACTCCTACAACGTCACGCAGGGTTGGGCGCAAATCACGCCGCTCGTGATCCGCAGCGCGAAGTTCGCCAACGGAGTCACGCCTTCGTCGTGGGCCGTCGCCGACGGGCAGGGCGGCGCCGCCGAGGTCAACGAATGGTGCGGCCTCTACGACGCAGTGGGCTCCGGCGGGTCCTGCACCTTCCCGTGGTACTCCTACAGCGCGGCGGCCGGCGGCATCGAGTACGGCGGAGCGTACGCCAACGTCACCAACGACTACGGCGCCCAGAATCAGTTCCCGCAGACCGAGCGGTGCAGGAGTCCGATCGGCCCGGACACGAACTACTGCTCCACCACGCTGACCCCCAAACCGCCGATCCCCTAACGGCCGCTACGCCTCGTAGCTCCCGTACCTGATCGGGACGCGGAACCGAGGAATCTCGGGGTGCTGTCGCGACGCGGCCCCCCGCGCGCGGTTGCCGATGCTCGCGATCATCTCCCCGATCGCGTGCGCGTGCATCGGGCTGTCGAGGTGACGGATCTCCGGACCGA
>CAZLEC010000005.1:17650-24919 GCA_964558245.1 uncultured Burkholderiales bacterium
TCGGCGGGACCGAACTCCACGATGCTCGGCTCCGCGCGGTTGCCGTAATCGCCGAAGACCGGATAGATCGCGGCACCGGCACGCGTGGCGAGGTACAGGTCTTCCCGGGTCCCGGTCGCGAACGGCTCCATCACCACGTAGCCGTGGGCGTCCTTCGCATCGCGCGAACCGCTGCCCGCTTCGATGACGACGTGACCGTGATTGGAGGTCATGAGGTTCATGAACTCTCGCCGGGTCCGGGCGTTCTGCCGCTTCCGGAACGCCTTGACTCTCCGGTTGAGATCCTCGTCGGTGATGTCGCCCTCGTTGACCGCTTCCCCGCCGCTCACCGGAAACGTCTTCAACACGTTCGCGGCCTTGCGGAGGATGTCGTCGATCACGTTGAGTCCCATGACCTCGAGGTAGCCGAGCAGCCGGCCGATCATGAGCGTCGTTCGCGTATCGAGACGGTCGAGGCCGCGCTGTTGGGCCGCGCGGGTGAGGTACCCGAGGTTGAAGCCGACATCCTGGAACTCCAGGTGTGAGCCCACGAACACGAACGACTGGCCGTCGGCGAGCCGCTCGAAGAACTTCTCCCGGGCGGCGAACTCGACGAATGCCTCGATGTTCGGCGCGGCGAAGTCGCCGTGGAGGATCTCGAGCAGACCGAGCGCCGCCTCGGTCTCCGCGGCCGACATCGGCGACGACCTCAGGAACGCCTGGTCGTGGTTGATCGCGTCCATGCGCGGCGTCGCCGTGATCGCCTCCGCCGAGATCGGATTGAAGATGCTCTCGAACTCGACCCCACCGACCCGCTTCGCCGACTCGTGCAGCACGTGGTCGAGCTGGCGGTGCACACCGAACATCTCGTACAGCTGACCCGCGGCGGCTTGCAGCAGACCACCGTCGGGCCGCGGCGGCCCGTGGAACGGGCGCTCGTCTTCTCCGGTCATGCCCCCGACGCTATGCCCTCCGCAGTCGGCAGCTCGGCTACGCGGGCGCGGGTGGGCCGATCACGCCGTCGGCGAAGAGCGCATCGATCTCGTCGGCGCCGAACCCGAGCTCGCGCAGAACCTCGACCGTGTGCTCGCCGTGCGTCGGGGCGGCGCGCCGCACGGAGGGCAACTGGTCGTCGAACTGCACCGGAGCCGCCGCGAGCCGGAGGTTCGGATGCACGGGGTCGGGCATCGCGTAGCCGTTGTCGATGACGGCCTGATCCGCGAGGACCTCGGGCGGCGACGCGAAGAACGAGAAGATGCAACCTTCCATGCGGAGGCGAGGCTCGAGCTCGTCGCGAGTCACGCCCGCGATCTGGGCGGCAAAGATCGGGACGAACTCGGGCCAGTGCGGTCGGCGTTCCTCGGCCGTCGGGTAACGATCGACGAGCTCGGGCACGCCGAGCGCGCGGCAGGTCGGCGCCCAGTACCGTTCCTCGTCGAGCATGCTCAGCATGAGCCAGCGCGAATCGCCGGTGCGGTGGACCCCGACGAGCGGCGACATCATTCCGGCCGCGAGGTTGGCCCTCGGCATCTCGTGACCGGTGATGGAGCTGTACGCCATGTCGGGCCCGAGCGTCCACATCGCCGAGTTCAGCAACGACGTGTCGACCACGCATCCCTTCCCGGTCCGCAGGGTCTGCACCAGCCCCGCGCACACCCCACCCGCGAGAAACATGCCCGAAGGAACGTCTCCGAGCGCGGGCCGCTGCCCCACGAGCTTGGCCGCGTCGGGATCGGTGAGCATGTGTCCCATCCCTCCGCGTGACCAGAAGGACACCGAGTCGAAGCCGCCGGCTTCCGCGCCGTCGCCGCGCTGGCCCTGACCGTGCCCCTTGGCGAAGACCAGCTTCGGGTTCAGTGCGAAGAGGTCGTCGGGCTCGGTGCGCAACTTGCGGCGGACGCGAGGAAGTTGGTTGGTGATATACACGTCGGCCCACCGAACGAGACGTTCGAAGACCGCCCGGCCCGCGGCGCTCGTCACGTCGAGGGCGATCCCGCGCTTGTTGCGGTTGGCGAGCTCGAAGAGATAGTCGACCCCGTCGGCGGCCGGCGACAGCCCGTTGCGGATCACCGACCGCATCGGATCGCCCTCGAGGCGTTCGATCTTGACGACGTCGGCGCCCCAGTCGGCGAGCGCGGCGGCGCCCGACGGCACGAAACCGTGCTCCGAGAAGTCGACGACCTTGATGCCCGAGAGCGGAAGGTTCATTGACGAGACCCCTGAATCGAGTGCGCGACCGCGACAGCGTAGGCGGCCGCCGCGTGGAATCGGCCCGAGCCGCATCGCGCGGCCCAACGACGCGACGCCTCGGTCGGAAGCAGTGCGTGATTACCATTTCGGAGTGCCCCGCGCTGCCTCGTTTTCGCTCGGCGTCATGCCGGGGCCCTTCGGCGCCGCGGAGATCGAAGGGCTCGACCCGCTGCGCGACGCCGGCGACGCCTCGGCCCGTGCCCGCCTACGCGACGCGCTGTACGCACACGGCGTGCTCTGCGTCCGGCTCCCGAGTGCGCTCGACGACACCGAGGCCCGCGCGTTGGCCTCGATGATCGGAACGGTGAAGGATCCGGTCGCGCGTACCCGCGACGGCAGTCTGCTTCGCTACGGCGACGACCGGCAGGTCATCGACTCGGGATTCGTCATGACCGACGAGGTTCGCGCCGTGCTCGGTGACGTCAGCCTGGGCGGGGACGCCCGCCGCCCGGGGCTGTTCGAGTTCTTCCACACCGACGACTCGTACACGGAGCGTCCGGCGTCGGCGACCGTGCTGCACGCGCGGTCGCTGCCCGGCGGCGGCGATACGTGCTTCATCGACATGCGCGCGGCGTACGCGCTCCTGCAACCGACGATGCAACAGCGCATCGGTTCGCTGCGCGCGATTCACGCCTACAACAACCGGAATGCCTTTCCCCCTCGCCTCCCGGCAACCGGGCCGCTCGAAGCCCTGCGTGACGTCGCCCATCCCGTGGTGCGGGCGCACCCCGTCACCGGCCGGCCCGCGTTGTACTTCGATCTCGATCGCGCGACCGAGATCGTCGGGATGGCCACCGAAGAGGGGCGCGCGCTCCTGCAATCGCTGCAGGACCACGCCGAGGAACACGCTCCGCGGTACGCACACGCCTGGCGCCCCCACGACGTGCTCATCTGGGACAACGCGTCGGTGCAGCACAGGGCCAGCGGCGACTTCCCGGTCGGTGAGCCGCGCCGATTCTGGCGGTACATGGTCGAGGGAACCGCTCCGGCACCGGTGCGCGGCCGGCTCTGACCGGACGCCTCAGTGCGTCGATGCCGCGTCGTCGAGATCGGCGGGTGACGGCCGCTCGTGGCTCAGCCGACGGTCACGAGCGCCTGGACGATCGCGCCGATCACGAACGCCAGCCCGAGGAACGTGTACGCCAACCGGAGGTGCCGGTACTTCTGCTCCACGAGGTAGCGACCCTGATCGTGAATGTCAGCGACCTGCGCCTCGTACAGCGTCGCGTCGTCGGCGGCGATCTCACCAATGATCTCGACGAATCGGTCGCGCGGCATCGACGCGAAGTGCCCGAAGAACAGCGGGTTCTCGTGGGGTTCGAAGTCGCGACGGACTTCATCGCGACGCGGGAGCCGGAACTTCGGAACCACCACGGTGATGGCGGTGATCAGCGCGAGCAGCGCGCCGATCGCCAAGATGCTCATGCCGGGTCGGAGCGAGTGATCGCTCCAGCGAGTCGCGACGATCGTCAACACGAGTGACGAGGTCGTGATGACGATGTTGGCCTTGAGGTCGGCCTGGCCGGTGTAGGTGACGAGAGCTTGCTGGAGGTTCCGCACCATCTCGTCGACGGATCGGCGCGGCCGAACTTCGGCGAACGGGTGCTCGCGATCCGGCTGCTCGTTCGGTTCCGAGGGCAGCGGGTGAACCACGACGCGAGCGTAGACGCCGCCCCCGAGTTCCGGTGATCCGCTTCCCGCCGTTCGCGCTGCGTGGACAGCGCGTAAACGCGAGCTGAACGCTCTGCAGTCAACCGCCGTTTCCCGGGTTCGCCACTCCTGCCCCCACGTGTCTCGCGCCAGACTGCACCCATGGCCGCACCGAGCCCGGAGCAAGTCCGTCGTCACCTCTGCTACGAGCTGAAGTGGATGCTCTGGGCGGTCGACCGCTTCGAGCAGTCTGTTCGTGTATCTCGTTCGGCCGAGGGGCACGACGGGGCGGCCGCGGATGCCATCGCGTTCCAGGATTCCGCGCTGCTGCACGCGCGCAATCTGGTCGAGTTCGCCGCCGCGGCCGCGCAGCCGACCGAATCGTTGGAACCGAAGGATCACTGGGCCCTGAGCGACATCCTCGGCACCCACCGCCGCAAGGTGCCGGGCAGCCTCCAAAGGTTTTTGAACAATTGGGTTGTTCACCTCGGCGCGGGACGCGCGTCGGAATCGAAGTGGCCCAAGGACCTCGAAGGTCAGGCGATCGCCAACGACGACGACGCCCGGCTCTCGAAGCTCGTCGAAGTCGTCTTCAAGCTCCTCAAACCGAAGCATCGCACGACAACCATGCAGACGGAGGAGGGCATCGCATACCTCACGCTGCTGGACCAGGCGCGCGAGTACTTCGACCAGCGCACGCCCGAGGCGTTCGAGCATCTCTCGTGCGACGGGCCGCCGGTGCCGGCTCCCTGAGAGGTCGAGCCGAGCCGCGCGGGTTTGGTCGCGGCCGTGGCGGGCAACCGGGCCCGGCGGATTTCGGCCGCAACCTGTCGATCACGTCTGTGCGGGCTGTGCAATCGTCGGCCAAGATGAAGCGATGGCGATTTGGCCTTTGGTGGGGAGAGGCGAGGAGTTGGCGTTGTGCCGCCAGGTGCTCGTCGACGACGGTCGGAGCGTCGTGATCGTCGCGCCCGCCGGCACCGGCAAGACCCGCATCCTCCAACAGATCGTCCGTGACGTGGCCGACGTGGCGCTCACGGAGAGCCTCGCCGCCACCCGGTCGGCACAATCGCTGCCGCTCGCAGCGGTCGCTTCCCTCTTGCCGTCCGACTCGGCGACACCCGCCGAACCGATCGATCTGTTCCGGGCCGTGCGGCGTGAGGTCGACGAGCGCGCCGCGGGTCGCCCGTTCGTCATCGGCGTCGACGACGGTCACCTGCTGGACCCGTTGTCAGCCGCGCTGCTGCACCACCTTGCCGTGGCCGCCGGTATCCGGCTGATCGTCGCCCTGCGCGCGATGGAGCCGGCACCGGACGCGATCACCGCTCTGTGGCGCGACGGCGCCGCGCAACGAGTCGACGTACAGCCGCTCGGCCGCGACGACGTGGCCGAGCTGCTCCGTGCGGTGCTCGGAGACGAGATCGAGGTGGCGAGCGCGCGCCGGCTGTGGAGCGTGGCCGGCGGGAATCCGCTCTACCTGCACGAGATCGTGAGCGAGGCGGTCGAGGCCGGCACCCTCGAGCTCGTGCACGGCGTGTGGCGTTGGCGCGGCAACGTACGCGTCGGAGCGCGTCTGCGGGAGCTGGTCGAGCTCCGCCTCTCGGCGCTCGGAGAAGCGGAGCAAGAGGTCGTCGCGCTGCTCGCAGTCGGCGATGCCCTCCCGCAAGAGGTCGTCGAGCTGGGCTGTTCGCCGCACGCGATCGAGCAGTTGCAGCGCCGCGGCTTCGTGGTTGCCGAGCGGCGAGGCCGGGGCGTGTTGCTGTCCCTCGATCATCCGCTCTTCGCCGAGGTCGTTCGGTCGTCGATGCCGGCGAGCGAGCGATCCCGCTGGTGCCGGTTTCTCGCGGCCGCGCCTGCGCCGGCCGCGCCCGACGATCTCGCCGTGTTGCAGCGCGCGGTGTGGATGATCGACGGCGGCGTCGCGACCGACGGCGACTTCCTCAGTCGCGCGGCCGAGCTCGCGAACCGGCGATTCGACGGCGCTCTCGCCGAACGGCTGGCCCGCAGCGCGCTCGACGCCGGCGCCGGTGGGCGGGCGCTGCTCGCGAGCGGTGAAGCGTGCCTCAAGCTCGGGCGCTACGACGACGCGATGTCGCACCTCACCGCGGTCGACGACGCGCAGCTCGCCGACGAAGAGGCCGCGCGCCTGGCCATGTTGTTGGCCGAGGCCGGATTCTGGGGACTGGGTCGCGCCGACGAGACCCACGCCGCGCTGGATCGGATCGCGAGCCACCTCGGCAGCGCGGGCGCCCGCCAGCGCGTGCTCGCGCTGCAGTCGGCGGTGCTGTTCGCCACGAACGACCTCGCCGACGCAGCCCGGCTCGGGCACCCCATCGCGGCCGACCCGCAGGCCGACGATCTCGCTCGACTCCGCGCGGTCACGGCCGGTGCGGGATGCCTGTCGTTCTCGGGCCATCCGCGCGCCGCGCTGGAGCTGTGCGAGAGCCTCGTACCCGTCGGTTTCGCGCACGCCGACGAGCTCGCGCGCGGAATCGGCTGGGTCTTCGCCCAGGTGCTCCTCGCCTACACGTGCCTCGCTCGATTCGAGGAAGCGCGCCAGCTCGTGAGTGCGGTGCGCGATTCGGCGATCGCCGACGGAGACGACGAAGTGGTCGGCAGCGCCACCCTGGTGCTCGCGGTGCTGGCGAACATGGCCGGCGACCTGGCCGCGGCGGGCTCCATGGCGCGCGAGGCCGGCGCGGCGCTGCACGGTTTCGACCCCGCGGGCTACCTGCCGTGGTGCCTCGGCCTGCAGGCCCAGATCGCGGGCCAGGTCGGCGACGCCGCGGCCGCACGCGACGCGGTCGACCGGCTGGATCGGGTCGACACCGCGGTGCGCGTCAACGACCACTATGTGGCGATCGGGCGGGCCTGGGCGGCGGCAGCCGCGGGCGAGACCACGACCCCGCTCAGAATCCTGCACGATGCAGCCGACGCGGCCCGCGCCACGGGCAACCGGTTCTCCGAAGGCCTCATCGCTCACGAGGCGATCCGTCTCGGCGCGCGTCCCCGCGACGTGCTCGACCGGCTCGAACACGCCCGCGCGACCGGCGAGCTGCCGTACCACGACGCGTTTGCGGCGCGCGCCCGAGCCCTCGCGGCCGGCGACGCGCCGGGGCTCGAGGCGGTGTCGGCCTCGTTCGAGGGCTTCGGGCTCGTGCTCTTCGCGGCCGAGGCGGCCGCCGAAGGTGCTGCGATCGGCCGCCGCACGGGCCACCCGGCCGGAGCCGAACGGGCCGCGGGGAACGCGCGCCGGCTCCTCGAGGCGTGCGGCGGGGCGCGCACCCCCGCCCTCGCCGGGCTGGCCGCGCTCCCATCGCTCACTCGCCGCGAGGGAGAAGTGTGCCGGCTCGCGGCCAACGGGCTGTCGAACGGGGGCATCGCCGAGCG